>MNEG01000090.1 GCA_001917585.1 Candidatus Rokubacteria bacterium 13_1_40CM_68_15 | reverse complement strand
GACCTGGTTGATCAGTCCCCAGGACAGCGCCATCTCGGCGCCGATCGCCTCGCCGGTGAGCAAGAGCTCGGCGGCGCGCCCGGGCCCGACGAGCGGCGGCAGCAGCGCTGCTTCGATCACCGACGGGACACCGACGCGCACTTCTGGCAGCCCGAACGTCGCGGCGGCCGCTGCGACACGCAGGTCGCAGGCGAGCGCCAGCTCGAAGCCAGCGCCCAGGCAGGGGCCGTTGACGGCCGCGACGACGGGAAAGGGGGCGTGATGGACCGCCTCGATCGCCTCGTGCAGAGTGGTGATGAGAGCGCGGGCCCCCGCCACGTCGAGCCCGGCCAGGACGTGAACGTCCATGCCGGCGGTAAAGGCGCGACCACTACCGGTCACCACCGCGGCCCGGATCGTCCGATCGGCGCCCAGCGCCTGAAACGTTTCGCGGATCGCGCCGATCAGGCCGGGCTCGAGGAGATTCAGCGGCGGCCGCGCCAACGTACACCAGGCAACGCCATCCCGCGGCTCGCACGAGAGCGCCGGGAGCATCAGTACCTGCGCATCGTCGGATCCACAGTCCGCGACCACAAGTCGAGCCCTCCCTCGAGGTTCTTGACGTCACGGAACCCGAGCCCGCGCAGGTAGTTGGCGACGGCGGCGCTGCGAACACCCTGGTGGCAATACACGACGATCTCGTCGTCTGGATTCAACTCTTCGACGCGCAGCTCGAACTCCTCGATCGGGATGTGCAGCGCGTTCGGCAGACGACAGAGCTTCGTCTCCCAGTCTTGCCGCACGTCGACCAGCACCGGCGGCCGGGGGGCGCCCAGCCGGTCTTTGAGCTGCTGGGGGGTGATCTGGTTGATGGCAGCCGGTCCTCAGCGCGGCGCGGGTCGCTCGGCCACGAATGCCCCGAGCCACTCGTTCACGACGGTGGAATGCTCGAGCTGCGGAAAGTGTCCGCAGTCATCGAGCCAGCGGATCTCGGCACGCCGGAATCCGGCGGTGGCCTGCCGGCAGGACCCCGCGGGAATGACGTTGTCCTGCCGGCCGTGAACGAACAGCACCGGCACGTCGAGCGTGGCGATGGCGCGCCGGTAGTCGGGCGCCCGCAGCACGAGATCAGCCCGCGCGTCCCGGAGCGTCTTGAGGAACGCCACGCGAGCCGCCCAGCACGTGCGCTCGGCGTAGCCGTGGTCGACGAGGAAGTCGACCTCGGCGCGGTCGGGCGCGTAGAAGCACCGGGCGAGCGCTCCCTTGTAGAGCCGTGCCGAGCGCACGAGAGCCAGGATGTCACCAAGGACCGGCAGGACGGCCAGACGGTACGGCAGTGACAGACGGTAGAAGCCGGGCACCAGCGCGCCGATCAGCGCGAGCCGCTCGACTCGCGTCGGACGCGTCAGCGTGAAGGCGACGGCGGCGGCGCCGCCCAACGAGTGGCCGACCAGCGAGACCGACCCGAGCCCGAGCCCATCGAGGAAGCCTCCAAGGGCGTCGGCGAAGAAGCCGAGGCCGTAGTGGGCCTGTGGCTTGGCGGAATGGCCGAACCCCGGGAGGTCGAGGGCGATCACCGTGTGGCGCGGCGCCAGCGCTTCCACCGTGCGACGCCACGACTCGGCAAAGCCACCCAGTCCATGGAGCAGGACGACGGCGGGGCCGCGGCCGGCGCTCACATAGTGAAGGGTGAGACCGTCGAGCGCACCGCCGCTGAGTCGTAGCTCGGTCATCGTGCCTGGATTCTATCAGCCCGGGGATCGGTCCACTTTCTCAGGGGGGTGGCTCCAGCGGCAGGCTGCGCGGCTCGTCGGGAACGGGCTGGCCGAGGAGGCGCCGCATCATCAACGCATTGCGGACCGGATAATCGCGGTTGTTGTTGTTGAAGGAGATGAAGACGTCCTCGGCCTCGCTGACCAGCGCCTCCACGTCGGGCAGAAGCCCACGGAGCTCGTCCCGGGAGTACAGATAGTCGTACTTCTCACGCACGCTCGGCTCGCGGCCTCGGAGCTGCTTCATCCAGCCTTCGCCGTGACGGCCGTGGAGCCGGAACACCGCCGTGCGCGCGGTCACGGCGCGCACGAGAGGGATCGCATTCACCGTGGGAGGCGCATCGACCATGACGTGGGCGATGCGGGCCGCCGACAGCGCGGCCAGCGTCTCGGCTGCGTGTCCGGGGAACCACGAGCGATCGCGGAATTCCACGGCTACCGTGAAACCGGGCAGGCGCCCGGGCAGCGAGGCGATCTCCTCGAGTCGCGCCTCGCTGAAGCGGACCCAGGGCGCGAACTGGAACAGGACGTAGCCCAGCTTGCCGGCGTCAGCCAGCGGCGCCAGCGCGGCGTGGAAGAGGCGGAACGTCGCGTCGATCGCTGCGGGTGGAAATGCCTCGGCCGCGATCTCGTCGCGTCGGGTCCGTCGCGCGTTCGCCGGCAGCCAGCGCAGCACGTCGGCGGGAAGTGTCTGCGGGCGCGGATGATGCCCGGTCATGAGTGAATACGCCTTGACGTGGAAGATGAAGCCGGGCGGCGTCCGTTCCGCCCAGCGCCGCGCGTTGAGCGGGTCGGGAATCGCGTAGTACGAGCTGTTCACCTCGACGGTGTCGAAGACGCCGGCGTAATAGCGCAGCCGCGCCTCAGCGCTCATCGATCGCTTCGGGTAGAACGAGCCTTCCTCGATCAGCGCGGGGTCGGCCCACGACGAGATGCCGACACGAATGCGGCCCACGGCTCAGGCGATCTTCTCGTAGACCCCCGGGGGGATGACGCGGAAGACGACCAGCGGCTGGGAGACGTTCTTGAAGGCGCGCTCGCCCAGCGTCTCCAGGACGAAATGCTGGCGGATGCGCTCGGCGGTCGACGGTCCCACGATGATCTCGCCCCCGGTGGCCGAGCCGGCCAGCCGGGCCGCGATGTTCGTCGTCTGCCCCGACGCCGTGAACGTCCAGCGCTCGCTGCCGGCGCCGCCGAGCTTGGTCGCACCGACCAGCGCCGGGCCCGTGTTGATACCCATGTGGAGCTGGATCGCCGGGAAGACGCCACCGTACTCTTCGTTGAGCGTCCCCACTCGCTGGCGAATCGCGAAGGCGGCGCGGGTGGCGTTGACGGCGTGGTCACCCGGGGTCCGGTCGGCCTGGAAGATCACCATGAGGCCGTCGCCGGCCGTTTCGTTCACGTCGCCGTGGTGAGCCTGGATGATTTCGAGAAAGCTCGAGAAGTAGAGCTGGACGAGCTGGTTCAGCTTCTTCGGCTCGAGCTGCTCGGAGAGCTTCGTGTATCCGGCAATGTCCAGGAACAGCACCGACACGTCGACGTTCTTCTTCTCGAGCTCCGTCGCATTGGGATTCTGTTCCAGGAGCTTCTTGACGGCGTCGGGAACGAACTTCGCCAGCTCACCCTTGAGCTGTTCGAGCACCGCCAGACGCTGGCGCGACTCCTGAACTTCCTGGAGGGCTCTGGCCAGCTCGTTGTTCTTGCCCTCGAGATCGCGATAGGCCTGGGCCAGCCGCCCCGTCATCTCGTTGAAGGCGGCGCCCAGCTGACCGAGCTCGTCGCGCGAACCAGCGGGCGCGCGCGCATCGAAATCTCCCTGGCCCACCCGGCGGGCCGCCGCGGCCAGCGCGTTGATGGGCCGGATGACGATGCGGCCCATGGCCACCGTCATGACGGCGCCCGCGGCGAGGATCGTCAGCAGGCCGATCAGAATCTGGCGGTTGCGTTGCGTGCGCACCTCGGCCAACACCGGCGCCATGGAGGTCGCGACCCGGACGACCGCCCGAACCTGATGGTCGCTGCCGTGACAGCCCTGGCACTTGTTCTGGTTGAGAATCGGCTGGTGCAGGACGAAGTACGGGACGCCGTTCTGCTCGAGCAGGTTTTCCTGCGGCCTCAGCGTCTCGACGGCTCGCTGGAAGAGCGGCCCGGACATCGTCTTGCCCGGGGGCCGGGCCATCTTCTTGATGTTCGCCATGACCTCTTTGGCGAGCCCGGCGTTCTTGTCGACCTCCATCATCGTGGTGAGGTCGGTGAAGGCCTCGACACCGTTGCGTCGGTAGATGGTGAGCTCGTCCACCGGCGAGGACGCCTTCAACTCGTCGAGAACGATCCGGGTAACGTCGGGACGTTCTTGAAGCATGGCGCCTTCGATGCTCGCCACCAGCGTGGCCGTGAGCCGCCGCACCGCCAGCGTGTTCTGCTCGACCAGGAGCTGAGACTCCCGGTGGATCGTCCAGATGGTCGAGATCCCGAAGCCGACGATCAGCACGACGACGATGAGGACGGTGATCTTGGTGGCGAGGCGGGCGCGCATCGCGCGCCGATCCTATCACGCCCCCGCGGGCGCGCCGCTCAGCCTCCCAGGAGTCGCACCACCCGCTCGGAGAGCTCTTTCAGGGAGAGGTTGGCCTTCACCCAGTAGTCGACCGCGCCGAGCTCCATGACCTCGGCGACGTCCTGCTCGCGGGATGAGTTCGACAGGACGAGAACCGGAATGTTCTTGGTCGCGCCGTCGGCCTTGAGCGCGCGCAGCACCTCGATGCCGGGCAGGCGCGGCATGAGCAGGTCGAGCAGAATGAGATCGGGTGTTTCGCTGCGAGCCAGGCGCAGCCCTTCTTCGCCGTCCATGGCCGGAACGACGGTGAAGCCGCGCTGCCGGAGACTCGCTTCGCAGGCTCGGCGAAGGAAGCGATCGTCCTCGACGAGCAGGATCTTCTTAGTGCTTGCTGCCATCACGCCACCCCGCTGTTGGAAGTGTGAACACGAACGTGGCTCCGCGGCCTTCTTCGGAATCGCACCAGACCCGGCCGCCGAACTGTTCGACGATGAGTCGCACCAGGTAGAGGCCGAGACCGGTCCCCTCGGTCTCCACCGCGAACACGTTGTCTGCGCGATAGAACTTCTCGAAGAGCCGGCGCTGCGCCTCCCGCGGAATCCCGATGCCGTTGTCCTGGATCTCCCAGCGAACCCGGTCGCCGACGCCACCGATCCGGATGGCGATGTCGCCCGACCGCGGCGTGTACTTGATCGCATTCGAGGTGAGATTCAGGACCACCTGGCGCAGGAGTTGCGGGTCGGCGATCACGGTCGGCGCGTGGTCGGCGCCGGTCACCGAAACCCGGTGGTCGTGCGCCCGGACGAGGCCCGCCACTTCCTCGAGCACGCTGGCGGTCAGCGTACCCAGATCGGTGGGTTGCGGGCGGATCTCGAGCCTCCCGCGCTCGAGCCGCGAGATGTCGAGCAGGTCGTTGACCAGGTTGATCAGCCGTTCCGAGGCGTCGCGGGCATCCGCGACGTAGGACCGGATATCGACCGGGACCTCAGCGTCCGCCACCAGCTCCAGCATCCACTTGATTCCGGACAGTGGCGTCCGGAGCTGGTGCGTGACGAAGGAGACGAAGTCGGTCTTCATCTGGCTGACCTCGCGGTCGCGGGTCACGTCCTGGAACGTGATCGTCAGCCCCGCCACGGCGCCGCCGCCTTCCGTCGTCGGCTGCGCCACCCAGTGCAGCACGCGCTTGAGCCGCGGCAGCGCCAGGTCTCCTTCGCCCCCTTCCGTGTGGCTGAAGAGCGTACGCAGCGACAGCGGCAGGCCGTCTTCTGAACCCGCCTCCGCCACCCGATCGTCGAGCAGGTCGAGGAGCTCACCGCCGATCATCGCGCCGGCGTCGGTCCCGAGCAGGTCGCCCGCCTGGCGATTCGCGGCCTCGATGCGGCCCTCCCGGGTGACGAACATGATGCCGTCGGACGTCGAGTCGAAGATCCGGCCCAGACGCTCCCGCTGGGTGTGGGCTTCCGCGTAGAGCCGCGCATTCTCGTCCTCCCGCTCTCGCGTCTCCGAGTAGAGCCGCGCGTTGCGCACGGCGATGGCGGCGTGGTCGGCCAGCGTGGACAGGAGGGTGACCTCGCGCAGCGCGAAGTCGTCGGCCTCGCGTCGATATACGACGAGCACACCGTAGGCGTCGTCGCCGCTGACAATGGGCGCGGCCAGCGCCGCTTGCAGACCGAGAGCCGTCGCGGTCTCCGATGCGTCCGGGGCGTCGTCTTGCAACCGCCGGCTGAGCTGGCGCGTCCACAGCGGCTTCCGGTCCTTCAGCACGCGCCCGGCCAGTCCCTGCCCCGGCTTGACCAGGACGTGGGCCACACGCTCGATCGGCATCCCGGACGCCCGGTAGGCGACGAGGCCGTCGCGACTCTCGTCGTAGCGCCAGACCGCCGCGGCATCGCAGCGCAGGAGCTCCTTCGCGCTCCACGTGATGAGATCCAGAACGCGGTCCAGCTCGAGGCTCGAGGCCAGGTGCGCGGTGACCCGGGCCAGATTGGTGGCCTCCCGTTCGCGCTCGCGGGTTTCGGCGTACAGCCGCGCCTCCTCGAACGCAACGGCGGCCTGGTCGGCGAAGGCAGACAGGAGCGCGACGTCATCGGGGGCGAAGCTTCGGGCCGCGCGCCCCCACACGTTGAGAACGCCCACCGCGCGGCCTCCAACCTTCAGTGGCACGCCGAGGTAGGCGTGATAGCCGAGCCGCAGGGCCGCCTGTCTTTGCTCGGGGTCCTGGACCGTCTCCTGCTCGATGTCCTCGACGATCAACGGCTGGCCGGAGGCCACGACCCGGCCGCTGAGGCTTTCGCCCAGACGAAGCGTGGGCTTGGTCATCAGCTGGGCGGCGGCTTCGGTGCGCGCGGCGATCACCAGCTCCTCGCCCTCGAGCAGGCGAATGCCGGCCGCTTCGAGCCCGAGCAGGCGGGCGGCCTCGTTCACGACGGCGTTGAGCACACCATCCACGTCGTGAACGGCGGCCAGGCGGCGTGAGACCGCATAGAGGACCTCGAGACGCGCGCGGTCCCGCTCGGCCTGCTCGCGAGCCTCGGCGCGCACGATGGTGAACGAGGCGTGATCGGCCAGGCGCTGCATCAGCTCCTTTTCCTCGACGGAGAACTCGCCGCGCTCACCGAACACGATCGCCAGGACACCCAGGGTGCGGTCACCCGCCATCAGCGGCAGCCCCGCGTAGGCGTGAAGACCAGCGGCTTCGGCAAGCCGACGGTTCTTCCATCGGGGACTGGTCCGGATGCCGAAGATGAACTCCGGGCGGCCGGCCGCGAAGGTTCCCCCGGCCATACCGCTGCCGTACGGGATGACCTCGTACTCGGTCAGCGGCCGCTCGAACTCGGGATCGAGGCCGAACGTCCCCCTGACGCGAAGGACCTGCGCGCGTGGGTCATCCACCCAGACGTGGACGAGACGGGCCCCGAGCAGCATCGTGGCCGCGCGGGCCAGGGCGTTGAACACCGCCTGCGTGTCACGGGCCGACGTGATCAGCCCAGTCAGGGCACTGAGCGTACGCAGCTTCTCGGTGAACTCCTCCTGCTCGTGGCGACGACGGCGTCGCGTCACGAGCCGCCCGATGAGACCCCCGGCGCGCTCCACGTTCACTGGCTTCACGAGCACGCCTGCTGCATCGAGCTCGAGGGCGATCAAGCTTCCCTCTGGAGTGGCCCGCTCGGCAACGAGGACAACCTCAGGGGGGGTCGGCAGAAGCCCGGCCCGTCGCGCGACCTCGAGACCGTCCATGTCGGGCAAGCTCAGGGCGAGGACGAGAACGTCGGGCGCCTCGCGCTCGATGCAGCTGAGCGCCTCGGCAGCGGTTGGCGCAACCGTTACCACGTGGCCCAGGGCTGTGACGGCGTCGGCAACGGCGGCAGCGTGCGCGGGATCGGGATCGACGATGACGACCGCTCCGCCCTCGCGGGCGATCGACGGTCGAGCCGGCAACTCGCCGAGAGCCATCAGGCCCGGAGGCTCTTGGCGAGAAGCCCGACCACACGCGAGCGGAACTTCTCGATCGCGAAAGGCTTCTCGAGAAAATCGTCGGCGCCGCACGCCATGACCTGCTCACGCACGTGCCCTTCCGGGTATGCCGTCACGGCCAGGATCCTGATCGACGCCGTCTCCTTCTTGGCCTTCAGCCGACGGCAGACTTCGAAGCCGTCGAGCCGAGGCATCCGGATGTCGAGGACCAGGACGTCGGGGCGGAACGCTCCTACCTGGACCAGCGCCTCATAGCCGTCGCTGGCCACCGCGACGACAGCCTCGGGGATGACCTGCTCGATGGTCTCTCGCAGCGCTGCCAGCAGAGATCCGTCGTCGTCGACGACAAGAATGCGGGGCCGCGTCGAGACAGGGGTCCGCGAATTCTCGGCCATGCGCGCGTGGAACTGCAGGAGGTCGGATTCCGCGATCCGGTGGTGTCCGCCGGGGGTCTTGAGGGCCGGTAGCCGCTCGTCACGGATCCAGGTTTTGATCGCATTGATCGTCACGCCCAGACGGACGGCCGACTGGCGCGTCGTGAGATACCGCGGCTGACCTGTCTTTACCGTGAGACGGCGCGGCATAGTGGTCGAATTGACAGTTTTGACGGTTTTGACGGTTGCGTCAAGAAGTAAAATGCGGATGATGCCCGAGCCTGACGCGTTCGGAGAATTCGAGGCTACGAGCCTCTTCTGCCCCCGCTGCCGGAGGGCCACACCAGTGCGCAAGAAGCTGCTGCTGGTACTACCGACCGGCAACAAGTACGACTACGTATGCGCCGAGTGCGGGGCTCCTGTCGGTGGTAAGAGCGACAACGACTCTCGGGACTTCTACCGGACGATTCGACCCCAGGGACCGCCCCGCAAGTCCGCTTCATAAAATAGTCTTTGACCACCGCTTCTGGTGGTTTCGGCGCCTAGTGCATCTAGCCCTTGCGGCATGGAATCGCCCGTGGGATGATTCCGCCTGGCTGCACCTTCGATCCTTTCCCTTCATCTCGGCCGTACCGTTCAGATCGTGACTTCGGCTCTCGATTCGCGATCACATGTTCAAGGAGGCTGAGGGATGAGCCAGCACAGCAGGACGCTCGCGATCCTGGCTTTCGGAGTCGCGATCGCCGTCAGCGGACTGGCCCTCACGAGGCAGGTCATCGCGGTGGCCGGCGAAGCGGACGCAGAGCGTCTGAACCGAGCGATCCTGATGTACATCGCCGAGAAGAATCCCCAGGCGCCGATCAAGGCCTTCCAGGGATTTCCTGAGATTCTCGTCGCGGAAGCTCAGCGCAGCAATCTCGACCATTGTATGGCCCTGGCGCAGGCCGAGGTCGAGTCCGAGTTCCGGTACGACGCCGTGGGCGCCGCCGGCGAGATCGGGCTCTTTCAGATCCTGCCCAGCACGGCCGCGCTGTTCGAGTCACGACTCGGACAGTTCCGCCGACCGGTCCTGAACAGGGCTAACCGAGACCTCGGTGACCTGGCCAACCCGATCGTCAGCACGAAATTCGCGATGGCGTACCTGCGCGACATCATGTCCCGCAAGCCAACCGTCCGGGAGGCGCTGACGGAGTACAACGGTGGCCCGTCCGGCCGCCATCCTCACTACTACCGCATGGTGATGGGCGCCTATGTCGAGGTGCTCGAGCATCCTCAGTTGAAGTGCCGGTTCCGGGAAGCTCCCAAGCAGATTCCGCTACTGACGCTACTGACGCGAGCCTAGACCCGAAGCGCCTGGGTCTGGATCGGGAAGAACCGGCCACGGGCCGTGGTAACCAGGCGGCCCGTGGCCAGTTCTTCGAGCCTCCCTTCCGCGTCCACGTAGCGCACGTGGTCCTGCGTCACCAGTCCGTGCCCGATCAGCGGGGTCTCCAGCGGTACCGGCTTGAGGTAGCGGACGGTGAGCTCGCCGGTGACCGCGGGGCGGCCACGTAGGCGAGCGACCGCCCCACCCAGCACCTCGTCCAGGTACGCTGCAACGATGCCGCCCTGCGCGGCGCCCTGCGGCCCCTCGTACTTCCGCGGGATGATGATCGGCGAGGCGACGCCTTCGACCGTCTTGAAGCAGCGGACGTACAGACCGTCCGGAGGGCCGAGGCCGCACCCGAAGCAGCCGTGAAAGAGATCCTCTGATCGGCCCGCGTACCGCTGCTCCTCCAGCTTGCCGAAATACGGGCCGAAAACGTCCGGAAGCCCGGGTTCCGGCCTCACACCCGCTCGAACTTCTGGAGCGAACGGATCTCCCGCGGCGGATTCTCCGACGACCCGAACGCCGTCCACGACACCTCCGCCACGTAGAGATCGCCCCGCGCGTCCACCGCACAGCCATGGGGCGCCATGAACTCGCCCGGCTTCTCGCCCTTGAACCGGCCGCCGATGCGGGTGATGACGTCGCCCTTGAGCGAGACCACACTGACCCGGGCGCCGAGGTTCGCCACGGCCTCGTTCACCGCCATCTGCGATGGCAGCTCACCGACAAAGAGCAGGCCGCCGTTCCGGCGGTCGCAGCAGAGGCCACAGGGCCGGTGGAGGTTGTTGAGCTGCGTAAGGTAGTGCGCCTGGCCGTCGAAGATCTGCACGCGGTGGTTCTCGCGATCGGCCACGTAGACCAGACCCTCGCTGTCGGTCGCGATGTTGTGCGGCAGGTTGAAACAGCCGGGATCGGTCCCGGGCTCGCCCCAGGAAAGGAGATGGCGGCCCTTGGGATCGTACTTGTGCACGCGCGAGTTGCCGTAACCGTCGGAGATGTAGACGTCGCCGGTCTTGGGACCGAACGCGACGTGCGTGGGCCGGTTGAACGGCTTGCCGCCCTGGAGCGCCGACGGCTTGTCGGGATCGCCGATCGTGAGCAGCAGCTTGCCGTCCGGAGTGAACTGCCGGATCGTGTGGTGCAGATCGTCGGTCAGCCAGTACGTCCCGTCCGGCCCGATGGTGATGCCGTGCGCGCGCCGGATCATCCCCTCGCCCCACGACCTCAGGAACGTGCCCTCCCGGTCGAAGACGATCACCGGATGCTGCCCCCGGTTGAACACGATCACGTTGTCCTTGGCGTCGACGGCAACGCTGGTGGCCTCCACGTAAGACCACCCTTCCGGCAGCCGGCCCCAGCCGACGACGGGACGATAGTTCATATCGACTCTCCTTGGCGCGACCGGCGCGTTGCGGATGGGTATACTGCGGGCCACATACTGCCACAGCCGCGATGACCTCGCCTATCGGCACTTCGATCAAGCGCCGCGAGGATCGGCGTCTCGTCACGGGACGAGGTCGATATCTCGACGACCTCCGCCTGCCCGGGCTCCTCCACGCAGCGATCGTTCGCACCCCGCACGCTCATGCGCGCGTCACGAGGATCGATGTCACGGGGGCGAGGGCGTTGCCCGGAGTGATCGCGGTGCTCACCGGCGCGGACCTGCCCGAATGCACGGGCGCGGCTGTGCCCCCTCTGGTGCCGTCGACGGCCATCCGGCGGTATCGCCATCCCGCGCTCGTGGCCGACGTCGTGCGCGCCGTGGGAGAACCCGTCGCAGTCGTCATCGCGGACGATGCGGGGCGCGCGGCCGATGGCGCCAGCGCCGTGGTCGTGGAGTACGATCCGCTCGCCGTGGCCGCATCGGTGGACGCGGCGCAGGCCCCCGGTGCGCCACGCGTGTTCGAGGAGTGGCCGGACAACGTGGCCGGGGCGGTTCACGGTGGCGTCGGCGACGTCGAGCGTGGGTTCACCGAGGCCGACGAGGTCGTGGAGATCGAGCTCGAGGTCCCCCGTGTTGCGCCGCTGCCGATCGAGCCCCGTGGCGTCCTCGCGGTCCCCGAGGCTGCCGATGGCCGATTCACGGTCTGGACGGCCACCCAGGTCCCGTACGCCGTTCGCGCGGCGCTCGCGGGAGTGCTGGGGATGGGCGAGGAGTCCATTCGCGTCATCGCGCCCGACGTCGGGGGCGGCTTCGGCGGCAAGGGGCATGTCTACCCGGAGGACGTCCTGGTTCCCGCGGCTGCGCGCCGGCTCGGGCGGCCCGTGAAGTGGGTGGAGACGCGCACCGAGCACTTCATGGCCAGCGCGGCCGACCGTGATCAGAGGCACGTCGCCCGGCTCGGCGTGCGCCACGAC
The DNA here is from genome assembly GCA_001917585.1 of Candidatus Rokubacteria bacterium 13_1_40CM_68_15. Taxonomy (GTDB): domain Bacteria; phylum Methylomirabilota; class Methylomirabilia; order Rokubacteriales; family CSP1-6; genus 40CM-68-15. Next base: position 12,732 of record MNEG01000090.1, on the reverse strand, counting down.
GGGGAAATGGTCGCGCTCGAGACGACCTTCACGCGCGATCACGGCGCCTACCCAATGCTGGGTGACGTCATCGCCATCAACACGATGAACCATCTGCCGGGGCCCTACCGGGTGCCGAACTATCGAGCGCGCGCCCTGAACATCGTGACGAACAAGCCATTCACGGCCGCTTACCGGGGCGCCGGTCGCCCGGAAGCGGCGTTCGTCATCGACCGCTTGCTCGACCGCGCGGCGCGGGCGATCGGGATGGACCCGGCTCTTCTGCGCCGCCGGAACCTCGTCCGCCCCGACGAGATGCCGTACCGGACGGGCCTGACGTATCGCGATGGGGTCGCGATCGTCTACGACCCCGCGGACTATCCGGCGGCCTTCGACCGCGTGCTGGAGCGCCTGGACTACGACCGATGGCGCAAGGAGCAGCATCAGCGCCGAGGTAGCAGCCGGCCGATCGGCCTCGGCGTGTCGGCGTACGTCGAAGGCACCGGGATCGGGCCGTTCGAAGGCGCCGACGTCCGTGTCGACACCGACGGCACCGTGAAGCTCCTCGTCGGCGTCGCGTCCCAGGGGCAATCGCACGAGACCACCCTGGCCCAGATCTGTGCCGCCGAGCTGGGTGTGCCACCGGAGCGGGTCATCGTGATGGGGGGCGACACGAGCGTGATCGGCTTCGGGATGGGCACGATCGCCAGCCGCGTCGCCGCGGTCGCCGGGCCCGCCATCGCGCGGGCCAGCCGCGACGTCGCCGATCGTGCGCGACGGGTCGCCGCCGAGAAGCTCGAGTGCGCCCCCGACGACGTGGTGTTGGCGGGCGGTCGCGCTCACGTGGCGGGCTTCGTCGACCGCGGTCTGGATCTGGGCGAGCTGTCGCGCGCAGCCGTGCGCAGCCCAGCCCTCGCCGCCATCGGTAGCCCCGGCCTGTACGCCTGCGCGTTCTTCTATCCCGGCACGGTGACATGGGCGTTCGGCGCCCACGCCTGCGTCGTCGAGGTGGATGTCGAGACGGGCATGGCCAGCTTGCTGCGGTATGCCGCCGTCCACGACTGCGGGCGTCCGATCAACCCCGCGGTCGTCGAGGGTCAGCTCCACGGCGGTATCGTCCAGGGCATCGGGACCGCGCTGAGCGAAGCGCTCGCCTTCGATGCCGACGGCCAGCTCCTCACGGGCAGCTTGATGGACTACGGCGTGCCGCGCGCCGATCAGATTCCGCCACTCGACGTCATCGCCCTCGACTACGCCTCCGTCGTGAACGAGCTCGGCATCAAGGGCGTGGGCGAGAGCGGCATCATTTCTCCACCGGTGGCCATCGCCAACGCCATCGAGGACGCGCTCGCCAACTACGGGGTCGACATCAGGACGCTGCCGCTGACGCCCGCGCGCGTGTGGGATGCACTCCGACAGGGAGGTCGACCATGCTGAAAGAGTTCAAGCAGTTCGCGATGCGGGGCAACATGATCGACCTGGCGATCGGGGTCGTGCTCGGCGCCGCCTTCGGCGCCATCATCGCCTCGCTGGTGAAGGACATCATCACCCCGCCCCTGGGGAAGCTCATCGGGGGCGTCGACTTCACCGACCTGTTCATCGCGCTCGACGGCCGCAGCTATCCGTCGTTGAAGGCCGCCAAGGACGCGGGCGCCGCCACCATCAATTACGGTCTCTTCCTCAACACCGTGATCAACTTCCTGCTCGTGGCCCTGTCGCTGTTCTTCGTGATCAAGGGCGTGAACGCCCTCTATCGCAGCGCGCCGGCCGCGCCCACCGAGAAAGACTGCGCGTATTGCGCGAGCCGCATCCCGGTGCGGGCCACGCGCTGTCCGCACTGCACGAGCGCGCTGGGCTGACGGTGGTGGGTTCGCTCAGCGCGGGCCGTAGTGCGTGGCGAGATACTCCTCGATCAGCTTGGCGTCCTGATCGCTGATGGGGGCGCCGTACACCTTCATCATCTTGGTGACGACGCCCTGCCACTGGGCCGTGCCCCCGCCGGGCTGGGTCGTGATGTAGTCGAGCGAGTGGCACATTCGGCAGGACGTCTGGGTCTGGTCCATGCCTCGGCCGGCGTCGAGCGCGATGGACTCCGGGGGCAGCGTGATGCTCACGGTCTCGCCGGCGACGCCAGCGCTGGTCACGACGAGGGTCAGGGCGACGGCGGCGGTGAGAAGTCGCATGCTGGGCTCCCTCAGTCCACCACGAGCGCGATCTGCTCGATCACGTTGCGCAGGTAGCCGGCCGGATTCCACAGCGGCTCGTAGCCCTGAGATTCGCCGATGCCGTTGACCGCGCGCACCATCAACCGCGCGTTGCCGGCCCCGGTCGGTCTCCACGTCGCCGACCACTCGCGGAACGAGTACCGCCCGTGATCCGGGCCGAGCGTGGCCCGGCTCCACGTGAGGCCGAGGTTGTCGGACACCTGTACTTCGCGAATCCCGTAGCCACCGTCGAAGGCGATCCCCTTCAGCGCGACGGGCTGGTTGACGGCGACCCGGGTCCCGCTGGCTGGCGAGGCGATGAACGAGCGTACGGTCATCCGAGTGATCGGCACGGTGTTCTTCGGTGCGGTGCCGGGCTCGACGCAGCCGCAGGGCGTGTCCGGAATCCGGTAGCCCGGTTTCATCCAGAACTTTTCGAAGCGATCGGTGAGCACCGTGATCTCGGAGAGGTTCTTCACCCAGTACGTCGCGTACCATCCCGGGACCACCAGGCGCGCCGGAAAGCCGTTCAGCATCGGCAGCCGCTGTCCGTTCATCTCGTAGGCGACGATGACGTCGGGGTCGCTCATGATCCTCTGGAGGTCGAGCGCCTTGACGAAGTCCGGCACGGAAGGAAACGCGGGCTTGTCGAGGCCGTCGAACGTGACGTCGAGCGCGCTCGCCCGGGCCCCGGCCGCCTTGAGGACATCCTGGAGCCGCGCGCCCGTCCACACTGCATTCCCCATGGCGCCGTCGCCCCACTGGCCGCCCAGGACACGCGGCGCGAAGCGGCCGCGGCTGTTGCCCGAGCACTGGACCACGGCCGTCACCGAGGCCGGCGGAAACCGCTTGAGGTCGTCCATCGAGAGCGACAGTGGCTTGTCGACGTGCCCCTTGACCTCGAGCCGCCACTGGTCGAGGTCCACGCTCGTCGGGATGGGGAAGATGTGGTAACGCACGAAGAAGGCGTCGTTCGGCGTGATCGCGCGATCAAAGTACGAGAGCGGCGTCTCGAGCTGTGGCGGGCGCGCCGTCAGCAGAATCAGGTCGGTCTTCTCGGGGTACCGGACGAGCTGACGGCCGGCCAGGAGCGGATCGACGTCGGCCGCGAAGGACAGCCGGCATCCATACACGGTGGCGGCGGCGACGCCGGCGGTGAGCAGGAACCGACGGCGAGATACCTCGTCGACACGGTCACGCATCAAGGCCTCCTGACGGCGGCTCGACTATACAACGCCGTGCGCCGGGCTCCACCCTTTGGAGGCGCTCGTGCGTAGACATAGCTGAGATGGACGAGCGGGGGTTTCAACGGGTGGTCGAGGAGTACGGCGCGCGGTTCTACGCCGTGGCCTGGCGTCTGCTCGGTAACCGGGCCGACGCCGAGGACGCCGTCCAGCGCGCGCTGACGAACTGCTTCGCCGCGCGCGCCGCCTATTCGTCACGCTGGCCGCTGTCGACCTGGCTCTATCGCGCCATCACCAACGTCTGTTTCGACGAGCTGAGGCGGCGGCGCGTTCGCGCCGAGCATGCCGAGGGCGGTGTGCCGCCGCGGGCGGTGGCCGGGCTCGACGTGGAATCGGTGGACCTCGCGCGCGCGCTCGAGCGCGTGCCGCGGGAGGCCCGCGTTCTGATCGCACTTCGTTACGTGGACGGACTCTCCTACGGGGAGCTGGCCCGCATTCGGGGTATCAGCGTGAACACCGTCAAGAGCCAGCTCGCGCGGGGCAAGACGATGCTTCGTCAAATGCTCGATCGGCCCGACGGGCGACCGGCCCGCCGGCGCACGAGGTGACGTCATGGACCGCATCGACGAAATGCTGACCCGCTATTTCTCAGCCGCGGCCGAGCCACCTCGCCGCGCCCTCCGACGCTCGGGAGACCCGGCGGCGGTGCTGACGACACTCGCCGAGCGCATCGGCATCGAGGCGGGCGCGCGCGGTGTGCGCGGACTAACGCTGGCGGGCGACGACGACATCACGCCCGGGGGGCGGCCCCACGCGCGTCGGGCCCGACGCGAGGTGATGGAGTTCCTGGCCGGGCGGCGGACGTTCTTTTCCGTCCCGGTGGACCTCGAAGGCGTGGGCGACTTCCAGGCGCGCGTCCTCGCCTCGACGAACGCCATCCCGTTCGGCGATGTGCGGTCCTATGCCCAGCTCGCGGCGAGCATCGGGGCGCCACGCGCGGCGCGGGCCGTCGGCAATGCGCTCGCCGCCAATCCCGTCCCGCTGATCGTGCCCTGCCACCGTATCGTCCGCGGTGATGGCACCTGGGGTAACTACGCGCTCGGGCCACGCCTCAAGACGGCGCTGCTGGCGCTCGAGCGCCGCGTCCCGCTCCTCGTCGGCTGCGTCACCACGCGGATCGTGTGCCGCCGCGGATGTGCGCACGAGCAGCGCGTGCGCGAGGACCGGCGGGTGGTCTTCGCGTCGGTCGGCGACGCCCGCAGCGTCGGCTACCGGCCGTGCCAGGCCTGCCGCCCGGCCGCGTGAGCCCGTGATAGCATCGCGGCCATGCGGCACGGCCCGCGGGTTCTGCTGGCGCTCGGCCTCCTCGTCGTGGCGGCCGGCCCGGTTCACGGTCAGGCGCTCCAGATCTTCGACGCCCACATCCATTACAGTCAGTCCGACTGGGACGCCTTGACGCCGGAGCGCGCGCTCTCCGTCCTGGCGCGCGCCAACGTGTTCCGCGCGCTCGTCTCGAGCACCCCCGACGACGGCACGCTGAAGCTCTACGACCGCTCGCCGCGCGGCATCGTCCCGTTCCTGCGGCCGTACCGCAACCGGGGCGACATGGCGACGTGGCCGCACGACGCCACCGTCGCGACCTATGTCGAGGAGCGGCTCAAGCGCGGGATCTACCGCGGGATCGGCGAGTTCCATCTGAGCGCGAGCGACGTCGAGGCTCCCGTGGTGAAGCGGTTCGCGGTGCTGGCCGAGCAGCGCAACATCTTCTGGCAGGCTCACGTCGACGACGTGACGGTCGAGAAGCTGCTCACGCTCTATCCGCGCGTCCGCATTCTCTGGGCCCACGCCGGGATGTCAGCCTCGGCGGACACGGTGGCGCGAATGCTCGATCGCTATCCGAAGCTCTGGGTCGAGCTGGCGCTCCGTCTCGACGTGGCGCCGGGCGGACAGCTGGATCCCGCCTGGCGCACGGTCTTCGTGAAGTATCCCGATCGCTTCATGGTCGGCACCGACACGTGGATCACGTCGCGGTGGGAGACTCTGCGCGACAGCATGCAGGTGATCCAGGAGTGGCTGGCCCAGCTACCCCGCGGCGTCGCCGAGCAGATCGCGTACAAGAACGGCGAGCGGTTGTTTCCCGCGCCCTAGCGGCGCGGCGACGCCAGCGCGCCGACCAACCGCCGATCCGAGTCGTAGCGGAGCCGGGTGAGCGCCTCCGACGGCGCCGCCCACGCGACCTCGTCCACCTCGTGATCGTGCTCGCCGACCTTCTCGATCGGACGCATGAGGAACCACTGCACGGTCTTCTTCACGCGCCGGCCGTTGCGCTGAAACCAATAGGTCACCGGCTCCAGCTCGCGCGCGATCTCGCACGCCAGCGCGCCCTTGGGCAGCGTCCAGACCGCTCGGTTGCGAAGATCGCGCGCCCGTATCAGCAAGACGCGGCCATCGGGATCGACGACGAGACCACCCGCCGAGAACTCGAAGATGGGCCGTGACTCGGGCATTCCCGACAATCATACGCCCCGGGCAGCGACGATCAGCGCGCGACGGTTGCGGGCAGACCGTCACCCGATGGCGGGACGCCGGTTGACCCAGCCCGCCGCCTGCTCGTATGCGTGTCCGGCCCGCAACACCGTCGCCTCGTCGAAGGGGCGCCCGACGATCGAGAGCGCCAGCGGCAGTCCGCGGGTCGAGAAACCGCACGGCAGCGACAGCGCTGGCAGCCCCAGCCCGTTGAACGGCCGCGTGAGGCGCGAGAAGCGCCCCATCTTCTTGATGATCTCGTCGATCCCGCCCGTCGTGACGTTGGCAATCTCCGGCGCCGGCTCCGGGATCGTCGGAGCGATCAGCAGGTCGACCTGCGAGAAGACCGCCCGCAGGAACTCTTGCGTCAGCCGGCCGCGCCCGCGCAACGCCTGGAGATACTGGTGGGCGGCGATGTGCTCGCCGAACTCCAGGCGCGTCCGCACCACTGGCTGAAGCTCCTGGGGTCGCTCGCGCAGGAGGCGTTCGTGGATGGTCACGCTCTCCGCGCGGCTGATCACTCCCGTCGCCTCGCCGAGTGGAACCGGGTCGGGAACGCGCACCTCGCTGACGCGTGCGCCCAGAGTCCCGAGCTGACGGGCGGCTTCGCGAACGGCCGTGACGACCTCGGCGTCGACCTCGTCGAAGTAGTAGTTCGAGGGCACCCCGACCCTCAGCCCGCGAATGCCTCGATCGATGCCCTGGAGATAGTCGGGCACAGGTCGCCGGCTCGTCGTGGCGTCGGCCGCGTCCCAGCCGGCCATGATGCCCAGCATGAGGGCGGCATCCCGCACCGTGCGCGTCATCGGGCCGAGATGGTCGTTCGACCACGAGAGCGCCATGGCGCCGGCCCGGCTCACGCGGCCGTACGTCGGCTTCAGGCCGACGATGCCGCAACACGCAGCGGGCAGACGGATCGAGCCGCCGGTGTCGCTGCCGAGAGCGCCCAGGGCCAGTCCGGCGGCGATCGCCGAGCCCGAGCCGCTCGACGAGCCTCCCGAGCAATGGCCGCTCCGCCAGGGATTCTGGACGTGGCCGTGATGCGCGTTGTCGCCGAACGGCCCCAGCGCCAGCTCCGTCATGTTGGTCTTGCCGAGCGTGATGGCTCCCTCCGCGACGAGTCGGGCCACCGCCGTGCACGGCATCTCGCTGACGAAGTAGTCGCGGGTGCGAGTCCCGCACGAGGTCGGCAGTCCGGGGGCGGCGCAGAGGTCTTTCCACGCCATCGGCACGCCGTGGAGCGGCCCGAGCGCTCGGCCGGCGGCAAGGTCGCTGTCACGCTCCTTGGCGGCGCGGCGGGCACCGTCGGCGTCCACCGTGATGAACGTTCGCATGGCAGGATTGAGCCGGTCGATGCGAGCCAGACAGTCGTCGGTGATCTCGACCGCCGAGATTCGCCGCGTCCGGAGCGCGGTGACCAGCGAGTCGATCGTCCAGTCAGTCATCGCCGGGTGCTCCTTCCTCGAGCACGGTCACGAAGCTTGCCGGCTCGTCGGCCAGGCCCAGACCACGGGACAGGCGCTCGATGATGTCGGAAAGGCGGGTCAGCTCGGCGGTGACACCGGGATCGGTCGATGATGGATTCATGGGCCGGAAGGATACACCGGCTGGGAGCGGGCGAGAGGAGGCGCTTACACGCTCGACGCGTTGAGGACGGTGGCCGCCTTGCGGGCCTCGGTGCGGGTCTCTTCGGTGATCTGGACCAGCGCGTCGGGGAACAACCCCAGCGTTTCCATGACAGCCACGTCGAAGCACGCGGCCGAGCCTTCTTTGAGGTCGGCGATGGCCTCCTGGCTCACGAGATTGTCGGCCAGGTGAATGACCGCGGCGTTCCAGCGGTACTCCGCTGGCGCCTGGTCGAAGCGGTGGTGAGCGCGGAGGGCCGCGGTGATCGAATCCGGCATCGTCCAGTGCGTGGCGAGCAGCGCGCCCAGCTCGCCGTGATCGGTCTGCAAGACCTCGAGCTCGGCCAGGCAGAGCGCCACGCCCTTGGCGTCGGCGTAGCGTTTCACGGCGCGGTCGACTCCTTGGGATAGTGGCTCTCGAGGACGAGCAGGCCGAGGTCGTGAAGCAGGCCGGCCAGGAAGACGCTCTCGGGATCCAGATCCTCCGCCCCGGTGTCGTCGATCCGCGACGCGCTTCTCCGTCTCGGCCTGGCCCGTATCCGGCGGCTGGCGCTGGTGGCGAGCCTCTACGATGCCGTGCCCGTGCGCGGCACGAGGGCTGCCCGTGAGATCTTCTGGCAGCACAGCCTCGGCGTGGCCCACGGATCGGAGATCATCGCGCGGTACGCGATCGGCGCTGGCTGCGGCCGATGTAGGCGGCCGAATTGGCAGCCCGCAGCACGCGCGCGGCGATGACCGGATCCTGGCGGATGATCGCCGCCACCTCGGCCACCGAGGCGTCCTCGCGACCGAGCGGCGCGATCAGATGGGCCAGGACCGGCGAGAGCGACGGGAGGTCGCTGAGGCCTTCGATGTCGGCGACGAAGCGCTCGGTAAGCGTCGGCATGGTCTCCTCCTTGTCCGAGCATCGAGATGCCGGCGCCGTTCGGGCCCCGCTTTTCCGGTCCGGATAACCGGACTATTTAATGGGCATGGGCACCCGGGCTAGCGCCCGCCCATGCCCCGCCGCAATTCCCCGCAGTGGTTGATCGCCAGCGCGATCAGAGTCGTGACGTCACGGGACGCTGTCCTTGCTCCGTGACCATGGGCATGGGCACCCGGGCTAGCGTGATCGTTCGAGCGAAGGGGGCAACGCCCCCCTCGTTCTCCCCGGCATGCCCCGCCGCAATTCCCCGCAGTGGTTGATCGCCAGCGCGATCAAAGTCGTGACGTCACGGGACGCTGTCCTTGCTCCGCGACCATCGGCACGGGCGGTCCCTCCTGCCTGACCTGCGTGCTACCATCCCCCGCGAATCCCTCCAAGGAGACCAGACTCGATGCCTGTCCAGCACGTGGGCCGCCCGCTGAAGCGAGTCGAGGACCCGAAGCTCATCACCGGCAGCGACCCGTACGTCAACGACGTGCGCCTGGCCAACGCGCTGACGATGGCCGTCGTACGCAGCTCACACGCTCACGCCGAGATCACGCGCCTCGACACCGCCGCGGCAGCGCGCGTTCCCGGCGTCGTTGCCGTGGTGACGGGCAAGGACGTCAACGCCGAGATCGGAGTGATCCACTGCCCGCTGCCCGACCAGGCATTCGACATCGTCAACCGCGAGGGCCACGTAATCCTGGCCGAGGGCCGCGTCCGCCACGTGGGCGAGCCGGTCGCCGTCGTCGTCGCCGAAACGGCGGCCGCCGCGGCCGACGGGGCTCGAGCGGTGATAGTCGATTACACACCGCTCCCGGCCGTCGTGGAGGCGGAGGCTGCGCTCAGGAAGGGCAGCCCCCTGCTCTACCCGAGGCACGGGACTAACCTCGCGATCGGTCTCAAGCGCGAGCAGGGCAACGTGGACGCGGCGTTCAAGTCGGCGGCTGAGGTCGTCGAGCTGACGATGGTGAGCCAGCGCGTGATCCCGTTCGCGATGGAGCCGCGCGCGTGCAGCGCCGTGTGGGATGCCAGGGCCGGCAAGCTCACGGTGTGGGGCGACACGCAGGTGCCGCATCGCATGCGAGACGAGATCGCCGAGCGCCTGAAGATCGAGCCGGCGAAGGTCCATCTGCTCACGGCTCGCGTGGGCGGAGGCTTCGGCGCGAAGGTCCCCGTGTATCCCGAAGACTTCCTCGTTCCCATGCTGGCCCGACGTCTGGGGCGCCCCGTGCGGTGGGCGGCGACGCGGCAGGAGGACGTCCAGGCGACCGGTCACGGCCGCGACATGACGTGCCACCTTCGCCTCGCCTCCGACGCTCACGGCCGCATCCTGGCGCTCGACGCGCGCATCGTCGGCAACGTGGGGTACTGCATGTACCACGTCGGCCCGCTGCTGCCCGCGCTGTGCGGGCAGATGATCACCGGGTGCTACGACATCCAGACGGCGCGCGTCGAGGTCGTCGCCGCCTATACCAACACGATGGGCACCGTGCCGTACCGCGGCGCCGGGAGGCCCGAGGCGACCTACTTCATCGAGCGCGGCATGAATGCGCTAGCCGCGCGCCTCGGGCTCGATCCGACGGAAGTGCGCAAGCGCAATTTCATCGCGGCCGACCGCTTCCCCTACACCACGATGATGGGCAACGTGTACGACAGCGGGGATTATTCGGGGACGCTCGATCACGCGCTCACGAAGGCCGGCTACGCCACGCTGCGCCGCGAGCGGGACGAGGCGCGCAAGGCCGGCCGCCTGGTCGGAATCGGCCTCGCCAGCTACGTCGAGATCTGCGGCTTCGAGGACGACGAGGTCTCGGATGTGGTCGTCTCCGACGACGGCCGGGTCACCGTGCTCACCGGGTCGGCGTCACACGGTCAGGGCCACGAGACGTCGTACGCGCAGCTCGTGGCCGACGAGCTGCAGGTGCCGATCGAGATGGTGACCGTGGTCCACGGCGACACCGAGCGCGTGCGCAACGGTGTCGGCACCTTCGGCAGTCGCTCGATGGCCCGGGGAGGCATGCACGCCCTCGGCAACGCCCGTCAGGTGAAGGACAAGGCCATCGCGGTCGCCGCCACCCTCCTGGAAGCGGCGGCGGCCGACGTCGTGCTCGACGATGGACGGTTCAAGGTGCGCGGCGTTCCCGACCGCGGCGTCACGTGGAAGCAAGTCGCCGCGGCCAGCAAGGGAGCACTCGTCGCCAGGCAGGATCTCAAGGGCGCCGGCACGCTGTTTCCCTTCGGCTCCCACGTGGCGGTCGTCGAGGTCGACCGCGATACCGGCCACGTGCGGATCGTGAAATATGTCTCGGTCGACGACAGCGGGTTCCTCGTCAATCCGCTGCTCGCTCAGGGCCAGGTTCACGGCGGCCTCGCTCAGGGCATCGGCCAGGCGCTGTGGGAAGGCGCCGCCTTCGACGAGGGCGGCCAGCTCATCACCTCGACGCTGATGGATTACGCGTTGCCCAAGAGCGAAGACCTGCCGTCGTTCGAGAACGATCACACGCGGACGCTGTCACCGCGCACGACGCTCGGCGTGAAGGGCATCGGCGAGTCGGCCACGATCGGCTCCACGCCAGCCATCGCCAACGCTGTCGTCGACGCGCTGGCCCCGCTCGGCGTGGGCCACCTCGACCTGCCCCTCGCGCCCGGCAAGATCTGGGACGCCATTCGCCGCGCGCGGAAATAACCGGCGCCGGGTGACGCTCTAGCCGGCGAGCGACCACAGCGCGCGCGCCGCGTCGTCGCCTCGCGCCGGATCTCGTCCTCGTCCACCAGCGTCGCGCGGCCGCCCTCGACGACGACGCGCCCATCCACGATGACGATCTCCACATCGCGTCCCTGGGCGACGTGGACGAGATTGCCGAGCGCGCTCGTGCACGGCGTCAGGTGGGGGCGCCGGAAGTCGATCACGACGAGGTCGGCCTTCTTGCCAACGGCCAGGGATCCGAGCTCGTCGGCCAGGCCCATGGCGATCGCGCCCTCGCGCGTGGCCATCGCGAGCGCCGTCTCAGGCTTCCAGTCGTCGGTGACTCGTCCCTCCTGGAGGCGAGCGATCGCGAGCGCCCAGCGCATTACCTCGATCATGTCGGCGTGCATGTTGTCGGTGCCGAGGGCCAGGCGCGCGCCCGCTCGCCGCAGGCGCGGCGTGGCCGCCATCATCCCGCCGGTGGCGTTGCCCTTGGGCACGTGCGCCACCGTGATGCCGGCGCGGCCGACGCGTGCGACGTTGGTGTCGTCGAGGAACACGCAGTGGGCGGCGATGAGCCGCTTGTCGAGCAGTCCGGTGGCCTCGAGGAGCTCGGCGGGGTGGCAACGGCTACGCGCCTGAACGCGCTCGACCTCGATCCGGCTCTGGGCCAGATGCGTGTTGACGCGGAGCGCGTAGCGCCGGCTAGCGTCCGCGACGCGCCGCAGCAGCGGCTCCGAGCACGTGTCGGGCGCGTGCGGCGAGAGCTGCACGCCGATGCGGCCGTCGGCCTTGCCCTGCCAGCGCTCGGCCAGGGCCAGCGCAGCGTTGAGCGTCTCGTCACCGATCTTCGCGTCGTGCTCCCAGCGGCCGTCGGCCACGACCGTGAAGTCGACGTCGTGGATGCGGCCGCACGTCACCACGCGCCCGCCGATCTCGGCCATGGCGTCCACGGTGACGTCGGCGTGCACGTACGTGTCGTTGATGAGCGTGGAGCCGAAGAGCAGCGCCTCCAGCGCACCGAGCCGGGCGAGCGCGCGCGCCTCGTCGGGCCTGACGTCGCTGCCCTTGGGCACGCCCGGCGTATAGGCGGGGGCGAAGCCCATGTCCTCGGCCATGCCGCGGCACATCGTCAGGATCGCGTGCGTGTGGACGTTGACGAACCCGGGCGTGACGACGCGGCCGGGCAGCGTCAGCGTGCGGGCCGACGTGAGGCTGCGCGGGGCTTCGCTCGCCGTCGACAGGAGCGCCAGGCGGCCGTTCCGAATGCCGATCACCGCGTCCTCGATCACCGGCCGCGCTGGCTCGGCGGTCAGCGCGGTGACGTCGCGGAGCAGGAGATCGTAGTCGGCGTCGGTCATCGCAGCAGCCGGGAGAGGAACCGCCGCGTCCGCTCCTCGCGCGGCGTGGAGAAGAGCTGGTCGGGCGGCGCCTCCTCGATGAACCTGCCGGCGTCCATGAAGATCACGCGGTCGGCCACCTGGCGCGCGAAGCCCATCTCGTGCGTCACGACGATCATCGTCATCCGCTCCTGGGCCAGTGCCTTCATCACTTCCAGCACCTCGCCCACCAGCTCGGGATCGAGCGCAGACGTCGGCTCGTCGAAGAGCATCAGCTC
>MNEG01000080.1 GCA_001917585.1 Candidatus Rokubacteria bacterium 13_1_40CM_68_15 | reverse complement strand
ATCAACAGTCTCTACGAGTGTGGCCTGCCGCTCGAGGAGCGGGCACCGCACCGTCGCGGCCGGAGTCTCACGGTCGGGCGGCCGCCCCGGACGTTTCCGTTGATCGTGCAGGGCCCCTTGATGGTGAACGCGTTTCGGCGCGTCGGCGGCTGGCCTCGCCCCGGCATCGAGCAGGGCGTGCTGGTGACGCACGATCCGCCCACGCCCGTCCGCTTGCGACTGTGGCAACAGGCCAGGATCGGCGTCCACGGGCGGCCGGAGTGGACGTTCGTGAAGCTGTCCTGTCACGGCATGGATCCGCGTGACGAACCCGTCATGCTGGGCGCGGCGATCCAGCACTTCTTGAGGACACTGGTCGAGGCCGCCCGTGATGGTGGCGACCGCCTTCACTTCGTGACCGCGCGCGAGATGGTCAACATCATGTTGGCGGCGTGCGACGGCCGCGCGGGCAATCCCGGCGCGTATCGCGATTACCGGCTCCGCCTGCCCAGCCGTGGCTTCACGGGGAACCGCTGATGTACGGGCAGCGTCGTCTCGCCGATCTCCGGTGGGTGCTTCGCGGCATCGCGACGAACCAGATCGCGCGGCTCTTCCCCGAGAGCTACGTCCGCCTGACGGGCCACACGGGGCGGGGCGCCGTCGAGTCGTCGGCGCGCCAGGTCGCCGACTACTTCTGGTCGTGCTTCCACGACTACTTCGAGATCCTCGGAGTTCCGCGCGACGACATCACCGGCTATCTCAGCGGCAAGACGGTGCTCGAGTACGGCCCGGGCGACGTACCGGCGGTGGCGTTCCTGATGCTGGCGCACGGCGCCGACGCTGCCGTCTGCGTGGATCGGTTCGCGCTCTATCGCCCGTCCCCGGCCAGCACCGAGGTGCTGAGGCTTCTCCTCGGCGATCTCGACGGAGCCGTGCGCCGTCGCGGCGACGCCTGCTTCCGGGCGCTGGCCGATCCCGCTTCGGGCCTGGCCGAGCCTCGCTTCCGGTACGTCCGGCACGACTACGGCCTGTCGGGACTGCGCGATCGCGCCGACCTGATCATCTCGCGGGCGGCCCTCGAATACGCCAACGACCTGGCGGCGACGTTCGCCGACATGCGGGCCGCCCTGCGGGCCGACGGGATCGCGGTTCACAAGGTCGACCTCGCCGGGCAGCGCTGCGACGACGACCATCCGCTGAGCTTCCTCACCTATCCGCGCGCGCTGTGGTCGGCGATGTGCTCGCACAAGAACACGGTCAATCGCTGGCGGATCGATCACTACCGCCGGGTGCTCGGCGAGCAGGGCCTGGAGGCGGTGAGCCTCGAGCCCACGACGCTCGCGGACCAGCGCGTGATCGACGAAGTCCGGCCCTACCTGGCGTCGTGCTTCCACGGTGTGACTGATCGGGATCTGTCGTGGCTCGGCTTCTGGCTGGTGCTGCGGAAGCCGACATCTCGAGTCGAGCGGCACGGCACGGGCGACCCGGCGCACGCCGCGGCCGCCCGGCCGGCGCGGCGGGGGGCCTGATGGCGGGCGAGCGATCGCTGTTCAAGAGCATCGGCAGCAACTGGGCCGTGACGATCATGACCATCGTCATGACCTTCGTCCTCACGCCGTTCATCATCCACCGGCTGGGGACGGAAGCCTACGGGACGTGGGCGCTCATCACGTCGATCACCGGGTATCTCGGCCTGCTCGTGCTCGGCGTGCCGATGGCCTCCGTCCGCTACTTCTCGGAGTACGTGGCGGGCAACGACCGGCGGCGCCTGAACGAGGCGGTGGCGAGTTGTACCGGCCTCTACGTCGCGATGGGCGTCATGGCCCTGGTTCTGAGCGGCCTGCTCTTCGTGTTCTTCGACACGACCTACGCGATCCCGGCCGGCTTGCGGATGGAGGCACGCCTGAGCTTCGCGCTGGCCGCCCTCGCGGTGGCCATCGGATTCGTCGCGATGCTGCCGGAAGCCGTCATGGCCGCGCACCACGACTTCGTGATCCGGAACGCGTTCGTGATCGGCATCCTCCTCGTGCGCTTCGGGGTGACCATCGGGCTGCTCGTGCTGACGCCGTCGTTCGTCGTCCTGGCCGCCGTCCAGATCATCGGGCCGGCGATCGACTTCACGGTCTGCTGGCTGCTTGTGCAGCGCCGTTACGGGGGAGTCCGCATCGGGCTGGCCCACTTCAGCTGGGACGTGGTGCGCAAGATCTTCTCCTTCAGCGTCTACGTCCTCGTCCTGAACGCCGCCGGTCGGCTCGCGCTGCACACGGATCCGCTCGTCATCGGGGCGACGCTCGGGGTGAGCCAGATTCCCTATTACGCGGTCGCCAACAACTTCGTCGTCTACGCGCTGGAGTTCATCGTGGCCATCGCGGCCGTCGTGATGCCGACCACGACCCGGCTGAAGACGCAGGGGCGAGTAGGAGAGCTGCGGGCCATCTTCCTGCGCTGGTCGAAGATCGCCTTCTGCCTGACCATGATCGTCGGCCTGTTCCTCATCGTGCTCGGGCCTCGCTTCATCGGCTGGTGGATCGATTCCACCTTCGAGGGCCCGGCCGGCGAGGTCCTCCAGATCCTCATGATCTCGAGCCTCATCTTCCTGCCCGTGCGTGGGGTCGCGCTCCCGGTGCTCATGGGGCTCGGAAAGCCGGTGCTGCCGTCGCTGACGTTCCTCGGCGCGGGTGTTCTCAACCTCGCCCTCAGCCTTGTCCTGGCCCGGCCCCTGGGGCTGGCCGGCGTCGCGCTGGGAACCGCCATCCCGAACGTCCTCTTCGCCGCGGTGGTGCTGACCCTGGCCTGTCGTGAGCTCGGCATCGGCCTGTTCGAATACGTCCGCTACGTGGTTCCGCGCACGGTGCTGGGGGCGTTGCCCGTCCTCGTCGCGCTGCTCTGGTTCAAGCTCGGCCTGGCGGTGCAGAGCCTGATCGGGCTCGTGATCGCCGGGACGACCGTCTGTGTCCTGTTCGCGTTGATGTCGGTCTTCTTCGTGTACCGGAACGACCCCTACCTCGACCTGCGGAGCGAAGTGGCTCGCCTGGTCGTCCGGAGCCGATGATGGGGGCCTTCACGAGCTATCTGACGATCGCCGCGGCCTCGGTGGGACTGGTCGTCCTGGCCGAGCTCGTGGCGCGCTGGGTCCTGGGACAGCGTGCGTACTACGTGTGGTCTCCCGGCGTGCGCCTGCGGCTGCACCCCGATCCCGAGATCTTCCCCGAGCTCGAGCGCGTCGTTCGCTTCGAGGTGAACTCCGACGGGGAACGCGGCGACCAGGCCCCGCGCCGGAAGCCCGGCGTGTACCGCATCCTGGTGGCGGGTGGAAGCGCGGTCGAGGGCTACCTGCTCGACCAGCCCACCAACTGGCCGACCGTGGCGCAACGGTTGCTGAATCGCCCGGACGCCCTGCGGCCGCTCAAGGCTCGCCGGGTCCACGTGGGGAACATCGGCAAATCAGGCGTGGGAACGGCGGAGCTGGCCCTGATCTTCCGACGCATCCTGCCCCGCTACGGCCGCCTCGACGCCATCGTCGTCCTGACCGGCGTCGCCGACGTCGTCCAGTGGCTCGAGACCGGCGCGCCGCCGACGATGGAGCGCGCGATCCGGACCTCCGACGTGTTCGGCTGCCATCCCGAGAAGGTGTTCGGCTGGAGGCTGCGCACGCTCGCCCTGGTCGAGCTCTTGCGAGCAGCGCGCCGGCGGGTGTTGCGGCGGGTGAGGGTCGAGGCACGCTCGGCCCGATGGATCGGCCGCGCCCGCACGATGCGGGCGACGGCGCCCGACGTCAGGACCTCGGTGCCCGACCCGAGCACGCTGCTCGACCACTTCGAACGGAACCTCCGCCAGACCCTCGAGCATGCCCGGGCGCACGCCGACCGCGTCCTCGTGGCGCGTCAGCCGTGGTTCAACGGCCCGTACACCGAGGAGCAGCTGCGCCACCTGTGGCACGGCGCGGTCGGGAAGCCGCACAAGGAACAGGTCAAGACCTACTACGCTCCCGAAATCGTGGCGGGCCTGATGGCCCTCGTCGACAAGCGAGCCGCCCGGGTGGCCGAAGCGGTCGGTGTCGAGCAGCTCGACCTCATGCCGCTCGTCGAATGCACGCTCAAGAACTATTACGACTTCTGTCACTTCACGCCGGCCGGGGCCATGGCGGTCGCGCAGGCCGTCGCCGCCGCGATCATCGGCTAGCGTCGATGCGACCGATTCCGCGTCTTCGTCGTCACGTCGGCCGTGAGCTCACGGCGTCGATGCACGACGGCGCATCTATCCGACGGTTCTACCGCGCTCGATATACGAGCGTAGAACCGTCGGTATATTGCTCGGCGCTCGAATATGAATGATAGTTCGGGCCGCGAACGTGTCATGAGCACTATGGAATCCACTTCGACAGCGAATCATCTCGGCGTCTCGAGCCGTGCGGCGATGACGTCGACCGTCCTCGTCATCGTGCTCTTCGGGGCGCTGCTCGGCCTGCTCTACGCGCACGTCCTGCCCGAGCTCGTCCACGATTGGTGGGACGATCCCAACTACTCGCACGGCTTCCTCGTGCCGCTCTTCAGCGCGTACCTGGTGTGGCAGCGGCGACAGGCGATCAGCACGACGGAGTTTCGCCCGAGCTGGTTGGGGCTCGCCCTCATCCTGGTCGGGGTCGCGAGTCTCATCCTCGGCCACGTCGGCGCCGAGGCGTTCATCAGCCGCGCGTCGCTCATCGTCATCCTGGCCGGGTTGACGTGGTTCCACGCCGGCTGGTCGATGCTCCGCGTGGTGATGTTCCCGCTGGCGTTCCTGCTCTTCATGATCCCGTTACCGGCGGTCCTCTTCTACGCGGTGGCCTTTCCGCTCCAGGGGCTGGCGGCTCAGAACGCCGCCTGGGTGCTCGACCGGATGGGCGTGCCCGTCCTCATCGACGGCAACGTCATTCACCTGAGCCACATCTCGCTGGGCGTCACCGAGGCGTGCAGCGGTATCCGGTCGCTCATCTCGCTGCTGGCCCTGGCGCTGGGCTGGGCCGCGCTGGCCCTGCCGGGCGCCATCACGATGGCGGTCTTCGGCATCGTGACGATTCCCATCACGATCATCGCCAACGCCGGCCGGGTCGTGATCACCGGCCTGATCGGGCAGTGGTTCGGCCGCCAGTACGCCGAGGGCTTCTTTCACATGGCCTCGGGCTGGATCATCTTCGTGTTCGCCTTCCTCTGCCTCGTGGTGGTCGACCGCGGCCTGCGCTTCATGCTGGCCCGGACGCGGAGCCCGCGATGAGGCCGTGGATGCGTATCGCCATCACGAGCGCCTGTCTGGTGACCGGACTGTTGCTCATGAATGCGCGCTCGCAAGGCCACGCCACACCGCTCCGCCGGGCCCTCGACGACTTCCCGACCCGAATCGCGGCGTGGCAGGGGCAGGAGGCAACCCGCCTGGACGTCGAGACCTTGAACATCCTGAAGGTCAGCGACTACCTGATGCGGAGATATGTCGACGAGGCCGGGCGGGGTATCTGGGTCTATCTCGGGTTTTGGGAGAGCCAGCGCCGCGGCGCGCAGATGCACTCGCCGAAGAATTGTCTGCCGGGCAGCGGCTGGGAGCCGCTCGAGGCGTCCGTCATGGCGATTCCTCTCGAGGACGGGCACACGATCCACGTGAACCGTTTCCTCGTGCAGAAAGGCGACCAGCGCGAGCTGGTGCTGTATTGGTACCGAGCGCAGGGTGACGACGTCCCCGGCGAAGTCGCCGCGAAGGCGGCGATGGTGAAGAACGCCATCATTCGAAACCGGACCGACGGCGCGCTCCTGCGCGTCTCGGCCGCGGTCGAGACGGGCGTAGCCGAGACGTCGGATCGATTGGTGACCTTCGTGCAGGCCATGTATCCACGGTTGGGCGACTATCTACCGGATTGAGACAGGAGATGACTATGGGGCGAGTGAAGCTCTCGGTGGTGGTGCTGACGATCCTGGCCTCGGCATTTCTCGGCGCTTGCGCCGAGACTCCGGACGCAAAGCGGGCGCGACACCTCAGTCGCGGCGACGAGTATTTCGGGCAGGGCCGGTACAAGGAATCGCTGATCGAGTACCAGAACGTCCTGCGCTTCAACGCGAGCGACTCACGGGCGATCGAGCGGATGGGCTTCGCCTACCACAATCTCGGTGATTTCCGGCGCGCCTATCCCTTCCTCCTCAAGGCTCGTCAGGCCAACCCCGACGACGTGAACGTCACCATGAAGCTGGCCGCGATCTACCTGCTGGCCGGCAAGCTGGACGAGGCGCGAGAGCTCGCCGGAAGCGTCCTGGAAAAGGACCCCAACAGCCTGGAGGCGCTCCAGGTCGTGGCCGTCGCGGCGCGCCGGCAGAACGAGATCGCGGAGGCGGCCGCCGGCTTCGAGGCAGCCCGACCCGCCCTCGAGGCCCGCGCCGGGTACCACCTCAGCCTCGCCGAGCTGTCGATGAAGACGCGCGATTTCGACAAGGCCGAGGGGCAGCTCAAGGACGCGCTCGAGCGCGACACCAAGTCGGTGCAGGCGCACCTCATGCTGGCCAACGTGTATCGCGCCAAGGGCGACCGCGACGCCGCCCTGCGCGAGCTCAAGACGGCCGTGGCCGTCGAGCCGGTGGCCGGGGGAGCGCGGTTGCACCTCGTCGACTTCTACGCCGGGAGCAACGACTACGCGAAGGCCAAGGAAGTGCTCAGCTCGGCGAAGGAAGGTGACGGCGATTACCTGGCGGCCCGGCGTCGCCTGGCCGAGCTCGCCTTCATCGAGGGCAAGGCCGAGGAGAGCCTCGCCATCCTCGGCGACATCTTCAAGAAGGCGCCGTCGGATGTCGAGGGACACCTGATTCGCGGCCGCATCTACCTCACCAAGCGGCAGACGACGGAGGCGATCCAGGACTTCCAGAGCGTGCTGAAGGCCGACTCCAAGCAGGCGCAGGCCCGGTACTGGCTCGCGATCGCCTACCACCAGACGGGCAACATCCAGCAGGCCAAGACCGAGCTGGCCCAGGCGCTGGAGCTGGCGCCCCGCATGACGGACGCGGCGCTGCTCCTCGCCCAGATGAATATCGAGTCCACCAATCCGGCGGCGGCCATCGAGTCGATGGAGAAGATCATCGCGGCGCAGCCGAGAGTCCTCCAGGCCTATGTGCTGCTCGGCACGGCGCAGCTCAGTCGGCGTCAGCCGGAGGCCGCGGTGCAGACGTTCCGGAAAATGCAGGCCGTCGCGCCCAAGGACCCGCGGGCCGTTCATCTGACCGGCGTCGCGTTGCAGGCGATCGGCCACAAGGCCGAGGCCACGCGTGAGTTCGAGCGGGCCCTCAGCATGAAGCCGACGTTCGCCGACCCGCTGACCGCGCTGGTGGGACAGGCGATCGGCGAAGGCCACACGGGGGTGGCGCTGGAGCGGGTTCGCAAGCAGATCAGCGTCGCCGGCAACTCGGCCCGCCTGCAATTCCTGCTGGGCTCCACGCATCAGCTACGCAAGGAGACGCAGCAGGCGGAGGCGGCCTATACGAAGGCGCTCGAGCTGGATCAGGCGTTCGTTCCCGCCTACGTGTCTCTCGGCCAGATGTACCTGTCCGCCCAGGACGACCAGAAGGCGCTGGCGCGGTTCGAGCAAGCACTCGCCGTCAACCCCAACGACGTCATCTCTCGCATGATGTCCGCCCAGATCCATCTGAACCGCGGTGACTCGGCCAAGGCCCGGGCGGCCTACGAGCACATCCTGGCCGCCAAGCCCCGCTTCGTGCCCGCCGCCAACAACCTGGCGTGGATGATGGCGCAGGCCGGCGACAAGGAGCGTGCGCTCCAGCTCGCTCAGATCGCGAAGGAAGGCGCGCCCGACGATCCGTTCGTCTCCGACACGCTCGGGTGGATCCTCCACCAGCGCGGTGTCCACGAGCGGGCCTGGACCCTGATCAAGGAGAGCGCGGCCAAACAGCCGGGCAATCCCGAGATCCAGTACCACGCCGGCGTCCTCGCCCAGAAGATGGGGCAGCCGGAGCTCGCCAAGGAGCACTTCCAGCGTGTCGTGTCGGCAGGCGGCAACTATCCCGGCAAGGAAAAAGCCGTGAAGGCACTGACGGAGCTCAAGTAAGAGAGCACCGATGAGCTTTTTGACCATCGAATCGTTGTCGGCGGTCCTGGCCATCGTCAGCAGCATGACGCTGGCGGTGGCCATCCTCCGTCAACGACCGCTCCGGCCCTTCCACCTCTGCTTCTCGTTGGGCATGCTGGCCTTCGCGGCAGAGGCCGTCGCCGCGCTGATGCTGGCGCCCCGCGGCCTGTGGAAGACGGACATCCTGTTCTGGAGCTGGTTCCTCGGCCTCGCCATGCTGGTGACGCCGCTGCTGTGGATGGTGTTCGTCGTCAGCTTCCTCTCTGACGGCGACCACCATCGCCCGTCGTTGCGCTCCCGGCTGATCCTGGTCGCAACGTTCGTCCTCGCCCTGGTCTCCATCATCGTGCTGTCCCGGCGCCAGACGATCGGTGTGCTCCGCATCGATGGGGCGTTCCAGGCGATGGTCTTCGACGTCATCGGCCGGGCCGGGATCGTCATGCAGCTGCTGGCCACGGTCGGACTCCTCGGCGCCCTCGAGATGTCGCTGCGTCTGTCCCGGGGCGTCGAGCGGTGGCGGATGAAGTACCTCGTCGTGGGTCTGGGCGGCATCTTCATCGCCCGCTTCTGCATCCTCACCAGTCTCTTGCTCTTCAACGTGCTGGCCGGGCTGCACATCGCGACCATGGCCGCCACGCTCTTCGTCGGCAACGTCGCCGTCGCCTACGCGGCCAGCCGCGGCATCCGGGCCCTCGGGATCCGGCCCTCGCGGCAGGTGGTGTTCGGCTCCGCGATCGTGGGCTTTCTCGGGATCTATCTCCTGGCGGTCGGCGTCCTGGCCTGGCTGCTGCGGCGCGTGGCGGTGGCCGAGCCCGTCTTCTGGGGCTCGCTGCTGCTGTTCGTGTCCGGCATCATCCTGGCCATCCTGCTCCTGTCCGAGGATCTGCGCTGGCGGGTGAAGCGCTTCATCGCGCTCCACTTCTACCGGACCAAGTACGACTACCGGGAGCAGTGGCAGAGTTTCACGGCGCGCCTGGGCGCGCTGTTGACCGTGGAGCAATCAGCCCCCCAGGTGGTGCAGGCGATCGTCGAGGCGGTGGGCGCGACGGACGCCGTCCTGTACCTCGGCGCGGCCGACGGCCGTTTCCGGTGCGCCGCGTCGGTCGGGACGACCGTGCCGCTGTCCACCATCGACGGCGACGCTCCACTGCTGGCCCTCTTCCGGCGCGAGCGGCGTCCGGTCGTGGTCGGCTCGGAGCCGGTTCCCGGCCCGGAAGAGGTCGGACGGTTCGCCAGCAACTTCGCGCTGCTCGTCCCGCTCATGTGGCGGGACACGTTGATCGGCCTTCTCTTTCTGGGGCTCGAGCGCACGGGCAATGCGTACGGCTACGAGGACCTGGAGTTCCTGGCCACGGTCGGCGAGCAAGCCGCCGGGGTCCTGGCGATGGCCCAGCTGTCGGAGAAGGTCGGGCAGGCGCGCGAGTTCGAGGCGTTTCACCGGCTGACGTCGTTCGTCATCCACGACATCAAGAACAGCGTGTCGTCGCTGTCGCTCCTGAGCCGCAATGCGCTCAAGAACTTCGACGACCCCGAGTTCCAGCGCGATGCGATCCGGACCGTCTCGCAGGTCGTCACCCGAATGAAGAACCTGCTCGGGAAGCTGGCGACGCCCTCGCACGGCGACGGACTCGAATTCGAGGTCGTGGACCTCAAGGCGGTGGCCACCTCGGCGGCGATGATCGGTGGCCAGGCGTCCACCATTCAGTTCGTCAAGTCACTGGAATCGGTGGTGGTGAAGGCCGACGCCGACGCGCTGCAACGGACACTCGAGAACCTGATCGCGAATTCCATGGATGCCATCCGCGGGGACGGCACCATCACCATCCGCACGTACGCGGAAAACGACCGGGCCGTCGCCGAGGTCAGCGACACCGGGGAAGGTATGTCCGAGGAGTATTTGCGCGAATCTCTCTTCGTTCCGTTCCGATCGACCAAGCCGGGTGGCTGGGGCATCGGCCTCTATGAAGCCCGGGAGATCGTTCAGAAGCACGGGGGATCGATGTCGATCGCCAGCCGACGGAACGAAGGAACCACTTGTTGGGTCAAGCTGCCGCTCGTGAACGCGACGCCTCCGGCTATGCCCGGTGCGGTCGACCGGGCGCTCGGGATAGGAGGACGCTGAGGTGGACAAGCCGGTCCTGCTGATCGTGGAAGACGACGACGCTCTCTGTACACAATATCGCTTTGCGCTCCACGAGGAGTACTCGGTGCGCTTCGCGAAGAATCGGGTCCAGGCGATGAAGCAGGTGGTGGCCAGCAAGCCGGCCGTCATCACCGTCGACCTGGGTCTGCCGCCCCACACCGACACTGCCGAGGAAGGCCTCGAGCTGCTCCGCGAATTGCTGGCCGCCGACGCCCTGGCCAAGGTCATCGTGATCACGGGGAGCAACGATCGCGCCAACGCGCTCAAGGCGCTGCGGCTCGGCGCCTTCGACTACCTGCTCAAGCCCGTCGATCTCGACCAGCTGCGCGTGGTCCTGCAGCGGGCGACCTATCTCGCCGAGCTCGACGCCGAGCTCCGCTGGAACCAGGGCGGGGAGACACCCGCCACGTGGTTCGAAGACATCCTGGGCGCGACGCCCAAGATGCGTGAAGTCTTCGACACGCTCACCCAGGTCGCGAAGACCGACGCCACCGTGCTGCTCCAGGGAGAGAGCGGTACCGGCAAGGAATTGGCCGCCCGCGCGATCCACGCCCGGAGCGGGCGCAGCCGCGGGCCGTTCGTGGCCATCAACTGCGGCGCCATCCCGGAAACCCTGCTCGAGTCCGAGCTGTTCGGCAGCGAGCGCGGGGCCTATACCGGCGCCCACATGCAGCGGAAGGGCAAGCTGGAGCTGGCCCACGGCGGCACGCTGCTCCTGGACGAGATCGGCGAGATGAGCCTCGGCCTCCAGGTGAAGCTGCTGCGGTTCCTGCAGGAGCGGCGGCTCGAGCGCGTCGGCGGCCGGACACCGATCACCGTCGATACCCGCGTCATCGCCGCCACCAACAAGGATCTCAAGACCGAGATCGGCGCGGCGCGGTTCCGCGAAGACGTCTACTACCGCATCAGCGTCGTCGTCGTCACGATGCCGCCGTTGCGTGAGCGGAGCGAGGACATCGTGCTCCTCGCCAACTCGTTCCTCCGTCGCTCCTGCGAGCAGCAGCGGCGGAAGCTGCGCTTCAGCCTGTCGGCCATCGAGGCCATCACCCGGCATCGCTGGCCGGGCAACATCCGGGAGCTGGAGAACGCCGTCGAGCGCGCCGTGATCATGGCCCGCGGGCGCTTCATCGAGCCCAAGGACCTCGCCATCGAGGCGGTGCCGGAATCGACCGGGCTCTCGCTGCGCGACGCTCGGAACCGGACGGAGCGCCAGGTGCTGGTCGAAGCGCTCAGCCGGTGCCAGGGCAACATCAGCCACGCCGCGCGCGAGCTGGGAGTCAGCCGTCCCGCGATCCACGACCTGCTGGCGAAGCACAACGTGGTGGCGGGACAGTTCCGGGCCACCGTCCGCGCGCCGCAATCGGCGGGCAACGACGCCGGGGCGGACGGCGAGGAGAGCGACCGCGCGAGAGAAATGCAGCCGTGACGCGCCGATTTCTCGTCACCGGGGGGGCCGGCTTCATCGGCTCTCACGTCGTCGAGCGTCTGCTCGCCGACGGCCACGACGTGCGCGTCCTGGACAACCTCTCCAGCGGCAGTCTCGACAACCTGGCGTTTGCCGGGACCGACGGCGCGCTCGAGGTCATCCGGGGCGACATCCGTGATCTGTCGTGCGTCGAGGCGGCGGCGGCGGGAGTCGAGGTGATCTTCCACCAGGCGGCGCTGCGCTCGGTGCCGCAATCGGTGGCCGACCCGCTCGGCACCAACGCCAGCAACGTGACGGGCACGCTCCACGTGCTCGAGGCGGCCCGGCGGCAGGGCGTTCGTCGCGTAGCCGCCGGCGCCGATCTCCCCCTATGGGGTCTCCAAGCTGGCCGGCGAGCAGTATGCCGCCGTCTGGAACCGCCTGTACGGTGTCGAGACGGTCGGCCTGCGTTATTTCAACGTCTTCGGGCCTCGCCAGGACCCGGGGTCCGAGTACGCGGCCGTCATTCCGAAGTTCATCCTGGCCGCGCTCGAGGGCCACGCCGTGGAGATCCATGGTGACGGCGGGCAGTCGCGTGACTTCACCGAGGTCGAGAACGTCGTCGAGGCCAACGTCCTGGCCGGAGAAGCGGAAACGGCGGCCGGCGAGGTTTTCAACGTCGGCTGCGGGGCTCGGATCAGCCTGCTCGAGATCGTCGGGAAGATCGAAGCGCTTCTCGGCCGGTCCGTGGAGCGGCGGCACCTCGGCGCGCGTGCCGGCGATGTCCGGCACAGCGAGGCCGACATCGACAGGGCGCGGCGCCTGCTCGGCTACACGCCCAAGGTCGAGTTCGACGAGGGACTCCGGCGGGCGGTCGAGTACTTCCAGAGCCGCCCCCCGGCTCGGCCCCGCACGTCGTAAACTACGGCCCGACGCCATGCGCCTGATCTTCGTCGTCGCCCGCGACCAGCTAGCCCGACAGGAGTCGCTGCGCGCCTCCCTGGTCGGCGCCGACGACATCCTCATCGTGGTCGACCGACGAGACGGTCAGCGTCGGGTGGCCGAGCCAGGCGACCACGCCGAGCGGCCGAGCGGCGATCGCCGCGTGCGCGAGCGACGCACGACCGGGATCGACGGGTCGCTGCGTGCGATGGGCTGGGCCCTGGTGGAGCAAGCCCCGTGACCAAACGCGTCCGGCTGCTCTACGTCGTGGCGCGTGATCGGCCCGACCTGAAGGAGCGCTTGACCGCCGCCTTCCTCGACACGGACAACGTCGAGGTGATCGTGGACCGCCGAACGACACGCACGTCCGATCGTGGCCCGACGACGGTCGAGCACGAGCGGCGCGTGCTCGATCGTGACGGCGACCTCGCCGCGCTCGGCTGGATCCTCATCCCGAGGCCGCCCGCCGACTGAAGCGATCCCCCGGCCGTCCGGCCGCCGGGATAGAATCCCTGCCATGACCAGCCGGCAGATGCACGCCCAGGTGCTCCACGAATGGGGCGGCGAGGTCCGCTACGAAACGGTGGGGAGGCCATCGGTGGTGGCGGGCGAGGTCCTGATCGAGGTCGAGGCCTGCAGCGTCGGGCTGACCGTTCTCAACTACATGAACGGCAATCACAGTCGCCGGCCCGAGGACCTGCCGCGCATCCCGGGCCACGAAATCGTCGGGCGGGTCACCGCCACCGGGGAGGGCGTGTCCACCCCGCGCGTGGGCGAGCGCGTGCTGACTCACTTCTATCTCTTCTGCGGCGCCTGCGACCTCTGCAACCTCGGGCACGAGCCGCTGTGCCGCAACCTCGCGGGCCAGGTCGGAGTCGCCAGGGACGGCGGCTACGCCGAATACGTGGCCCTGCCCGCGCGCAACTGCATTCCCGTGCCCGACGGCGTTTCGCCGATCAGCGCCACCGCGATACCCGATGCCATCGCCACGCCGCTCCACGTGAGCCGCCGCGCCGCGATCGCGCCCGGCGACACCGTCATGGTCATCGGCGCCGCCGGCGGCGTCGGCATCCACATGGTGCAGATGGCGCGGGTCTTCGGCGGCACGGTCATCGGCATCGACCGCGGCGAGGAGAGGCTCAAGCTCGTGCGTGAGATGGGAGCCGTCGCCGCCTTCGACTCATCGACGGCCGACACGGCACGCTCCGTGCGGGATCTGGCGCCGCGAGGCGTCACCGTCGCGGTCGATCTGGTGGGCAACCCGGCGACGCTTCGCTTGTGCCTGGACGCGCTCGCTCCGCGCGGCCGCCTCGTCGTGCTCACGACCTTCCCCGGCCTCGCCACCGAGGTGGCTCCGCGCGAGATGGTGGCCCGCGAGCTGGCCATCCTGGGATCGCGCTACGCCTCGCGCTGGGAGCTCGGCGAGGCGGCTCGCCTGGTGGCGGACAAGCGCATCACGCCGGTGGTCACCGAAGTCGTTTCGCTGCCCGAGGTCGGCTCGCTCCACGCGAAGCTTCGCGGCGGCCGGCTCCTGGGTCGGGGCGCCGTCGTTCCTGCCGGCGCCGCGGGAGTTCGCTAGCCCGTCTACCTGCCGCGGAATTCCGGCGCGCGCTTTTCCAGCATGGCGCGCCGTCCCTCCGACGCATCGGCACTCTGGCGCGCGCGCTGCACGACGATGTCGAGGTCGTTGTGAGCGATCTCCCGCGGCGACGTCGCCCGCTGGATGATCGCCTTGGTGCCGGTGAGCGAGAGCGGGGCGTTGTCGGCGATCGTCCGGGCGAGTGTGGATGCCGTGGTCTCCAGCTCGGCCGCGGGAACCACCTGGTGCACCATGCCGATCTCGTACGCCCGCCGGGCGTCGACCAGCCGCCCCGTGAAGAGCAGCTGGCGGGTGAAGGCGGGACCGATGATCTCGATCAGCTTCCGGGTGAGGGGAAACGGTGCCACCAGACCGATCCGCGCCAGCGGCATCCCGAGCCGGGCGACGTCGGCCGCCACGCGCAAGTCGCAGTGAAGCGCGAGCTCGCAGCCGCCGGCGATCGCGTCGCCCTGCAGCACGGCGATGGTCGGATATCGGCAACGCTCGACGCGCTGCAGGACGCCGATCACCCCGGACTCGTGATCGACCGCGACCCCGCGTTGCTTCTCCATCTCGTGGAGATCCATGCCGGCGCAGAAGGTGGGGCCGGCGCCGCGCACGACGACGACGCGCACGTCACTGCGCTCGTCCAGGCGCTCGAAGCAGAGGCGGAGCCCGGTCAGCAGGGCGGCGTTCATCGCGTTGCGCTTCTCGGGACGATTCAGCGTGACGGTGGCGATGCCGTCGGCCACGCTCCAGACGATCTCGTCTCGCATAGGCCTCCCGCTGTCCCGGCGCCACGTTA
>MNEG01000060.1 GCA_001917585.1 Candidatus Rokubacteria bacterium 13_1_40CM_68_15 | reverse complement strand
GGGTCACGTCATCGTATGAATCCGGACCGAAGACGGCGCTGACCTCGGCCGCGGCGTGCGGCGGAATACCGTGTGTCTGATCTGGCGACAGTCGTTTACCGTCCGCCGTGACGTAGATGGGGAGCGTTTTGCTTGTGATATTCGACCTGATGAATCCCGACATTCGCGTGATCGCCTCGTTCGTAATGTTCCTTCCGTTGATCATGAATCCAGAGAAGCGCACAGTGTTGTCACCTCGATAGGTACCCATGGTGAAAATGCCTGTCAGATCCCACTTCACAGGACTTGGAGGACGTGTCGTTACTCTCGGCTCGACTTCTCGGTGTGTGGCCCGCCGAAAGCGTGTGAGTTGATCCTCGATTTCTTCAGCCGAGAACTGCCGCGTATACACCTCCCCGTCGTACTCGAACACGAAAGTGAATCGACCAAAATCCACTAGGAATCTTTCGGCGGAGATGCCGGTTTGGTTTGGGGGCTGGGGATTCGGGAACTCATCGGGAAAGGGCACACCGATCGAAAACGTCGCGCCGAGAGGAATACCGTGCGTTTCTTCTGGCGGAACCAAGCGACGCTCGATGTTAAGAGATAAAGGGAACGTATTGTTTGTGATGTCGGAGCGGACGTACCCACTTATTCTTCGGAATGAACGCCCCGAAGTGTTTCGCGCCGTTGCTTGAAACGATTTGATCCACGTCCGGTCTCCAACTCCACCTGTCGCGCCTAGAAAATATGCGTTCGGCTCGTGAAAGTTCCATGCGAAGGGCGAGTCGGAACTTCCGGGGGAGCCTGTCAACAGCAGAGCTGATCCGCCTCCCAAGACACCAGTGACCAAGGCCGTCAGGCTGACCACGAGCAAACGATGTTCTCGGCCCGCAGTTGCCCACACATCGAAATGCGACATGAGGCCGGCGGCACAAATCAACGTGCCCCAAAGACACAAAATCCATCCCCATGGTGAACGCGTACCGTTGCCGACGAAGACGGTGACTCCTGCAACAATGAGACTGGCACCAATACCAAGCACGACTTGAACCCATCCAGACGGTTGCCCCATGGTGCTCTCCCGGCCAAGCGAGGACCCACCTGTCTACGGGCGGTAACCCGCAAGGCACGTACTAGCCCGAGAACAAAAGGAGCTGTAGCTGGCCACAGTTAGCCCCTTTGCACGCGGCCGACGAGCCAGCGCGCGGTGCGCAGCAGGCGCGCGTCGCCGTCGCGTGGGCCGACGAGCTGAACGCCGAGCGGCAGGCCGTTCTCGCCCTGCATGAGCGGCACGCTCACCGCCGGCATTCCACACAGCGTCCAGAGCGTGGAGAAGATGGGCTCACCCGTCGAGGCCAACCCCCTGGGCGCGGTGCCGGGAGCGGCCGGCGTGAGGATCGCGTCGTAGCGCTGCTCGAAGAGCTCGCGGAAGGTTCCGTACACCGGCCGGATCCGAGACAGCGCGCGCAGGTAGTCGAGCGCACGCACCTGACGGCCGCGCTCGATCCGCGCGCGCAAGTGGTCCGACAGGCGGTCGCGTCCCTTCTCCCACTCGAGCTCGAGATTCACCGCCATCTCGGCTCCCGAGATGATCTCGTGCCACTGCCAGGCCTCGGCCGCCGACGGAAACAGCTCGACCTCTTCCACGCGGTCGCCCAGCTTCTCGACGAGCTCGGCGAGCCCCGCCTTCGTGTCCTCGGCCGCGTGCTTCCATTGCGGCGTCTTCACGAAGGCGAACATCGGCGGCAGCGGCGGCTCCTCGCCCACCACCTCGACGAAGGGAATGCGCGCGCGGGGTCGCGTGTCGGGATCGCGCTCGTCGAAGGCGACCAGCGGCTCGGCCAGCAGGGCCAGATCCTCGACCGTGCGCGCGAAAAGGCCGACGTGGTCGCACGTGCGCGAGAGCATGAACATGCCGGGTCGTGGGATGAGGCCGTGCGTCGGCTTGAAGCCCCAGACGCCGCAGAACGATGCCGGCCGGATCGTGGAGCCGGTGGTCTGGCTGCCGAGGGCCAGCGGCACCATGCCGGCGGCGACGGCCGCCGCCGACCCGCTGGACGAGCCTCCCGGCGTGTGCTCGGGATTGTGTGGATTCCGCGTCTTGCCCGGCGAGCGCGTGGCGAACTCGGTGGTGACCGTCTTGCCCATGATGACGGCACCGGCCGCGCGCAGCAGCGCGACCACGGCGGCGTCGCGGGGCGGCGTGCGACCGGCGTGCAGCACGGAGCCGTTCTCTGTCGGCATGTCGTCGGTGTCGATGATGTCCTTGAGCCCGACCGGCACGCCGTGCAGCGGCCCGATGGGTTGGCCGGCGAGTCGGAACTCGTCGGCGGCGCGCGCCTGGGCGCGCGCGTGATCGGGATCGAGGAACGCCCACGCTTGGACCTGGCCGTCGACCTCGCGCACTCGGGCCAGGCACGCGTCGACGAGCTCCTGAGAGCTGAGAGCGCCCCGGCTGATCAGCCTTGCTGCTTCCGACGCCGTGAGTAGATGAAGATTCTCTCGATCCATGGCGCCTCAGTCGCTAGCGGGCGCCGAGCGACCGGGGAGGGTCCTCTGACCACGATGCCAGGAGAACCGATCACCCGCGAGCCGTTCCCAATCGCGAGCGTGGTTTCGTAGGAGCACCAGGCAGGAACGGGTCACCCGGAGCCTCCCCGGTCGCCCCTCGCCCACTGCGTCAGCTCGCCGAAGGTCGCGGCTTACTTCCCGTAAAGGAACTCGGGAAGCCAGAGCGTCATTCCCGGCCAGATGTACATGAAGACGAGGCAGATGCAGACGATGATCATGTACGGCATCATCCCCGCGAAGATCTGGTTGAGCGTCACGTGCT
Organism: Candidatus Rokubacteria bacterium 13_1_40CM_68_15; assembly: GCA_001917585.1. Lineage (GTDB taxonomy): Bacteria > Methylomirabilota > Methylomirabilia > Rokubacteriales > CSP1-6 > 40CM-68-15. The sequence goes on along the minus strand of MNEG01000060.1, from coordinate 40,298 downwards.
TCGGCGACACGCCCTTCAGATAGAACGCCGACATCGCCACTGGCGGCGAGAGGAACGCCGCTTGTAAATTGACGGCCACCATCGTGCCGAACAGGATCGGATCGACGTTGAAGTGGCTCAGCAGCGGAATGAAGATCGGGCAAAAGATGACGATGATCTCCGTCCACTCGAGCGGCCAGCCGAGCAGGAAGATGATGAGCTGGGCCGTGAACTGGAAGCCCACCGGCGACAAGTTCATCGAGAGCACCCACCTCTCGATGAGCGACTGGCCGCCGTGCAGCGCGAACACCGCCGAAAACAGAGCCGACCCCACGAACAGCCAGCAGACCATGGCCGTCGTCTTCGCCGTGAGGAAGGTCGCCTGCTTCAGATTCTCGCGCAACTCCGGCGACTTTCGCAGGTACCAGATTCCCGGAATCACGGTCCCGGTGAACGTGCCGCCGATCGAGGCGGCGACGATGAGGGACGCGACGTCCTCGCCCTCGTACCAGCCGAGCGCGACACCGACGACGACGCCGAGGAGACTCCACCGCCACACCGCCTTCGGATACCGCGCCATCACGGCGAGGTACAGCGCGCCCAGCGCGCCGATCGCCGCCGATTCCGTCGCCGTGCAGATACCGAACAGAATCACCACGAGGACGACGACGGTAAGGACCCCGAGCGGCACGACCGAGACGATCAACTCCTTCAGGATCTCGAGCTGCTCGCCGTTCATCCGCCAGAAGTACCAGAGCAGGAGCAGACCGCAGAATACCGCCGAGCCCCAGAACCACTGGTAGAAGTGCGCGGGAATCCTGCCGGCGGTCGACGCCGTCGTGTCGCGGAACGACGTCACTTCCTGGACACCTTCCTGCTTGGTCTCGGACTCTGTCGTGGGGTCACCCGCGATCCCCACCTCTTGCGGCTGTTCTTCGCTCGACGCCGTGGCCGGTGGCGCGCCGGCCTGCGGGCCGGCGGTCGGAGCCGTCCCCGACTGCGTCGCCGCGACCGGCGCGGATACCGTCGCGACGGTCGGCGCGTTGTAGATCACGACGTACCACCAGGCACCGGCGAGCGTGCCGAGGGTGAGCAGCAGCGGCACCGCGAGCGCGGCCAGATCGTTGGCGATCACGCGATAGCCACCGACGGCGCGCGAGACCGCCGGACGGAACGCGGCGGCGACGAGGCCGGGCACGACGCTGCCGGTGCGTCCGCCCTCGAGTCGGCGCAGGAGGTAGAGGCCCGTCAGGAAGAAGCCCGGCAGCATCGCGGCCGCGTAGAGCTTGACGATCGACTGACCGGCCACTGCAGCGTACACGATGAGCATGACGGACGGCGGGATGAGAATACCGAGCGTGCCGCCCGCGGTGATGGTCCCGGCGGCCAGGCGCACGTCGTAGCCCGCCTTCAGCATCGGGCCCATCGCGATGACACCCATCAGCACGACGACGGCGCCGACGATGCCCGAGGCGATGCCCCAGAACGCGCTCACCAGCATCGTCGTCACCGCGAGCGACGCGGGCACGCGGCGGAACGCGAGCTGGACGCTGTGAAACATCTTATCGACCAACGCCGCGCGCTCCATGATGTAGCCCATGAAGACGAACAGCGGGATCGACAGGAGCGCGTCGTTCGTCATGACGCCGTAGGCGCGCTGCACGATCAGGTCGAAGGCACGGTTGTCGTACCAGTGCGCTCCGGGAATCCAAAAGGCGATGTAGCCGAAGATCATCCCCAGGCCCATCAGCGTGAACGCCGTCGGGAAGCCCATCATGATTGCCACCACGATGAGCCCCAGCATGGTGAGGCCGAGAGAGGGATCGCTCACGGGTTCTTGTGCTCCACGGCGCTCCGATGGCGCGCAGCGTCGTCGATGGCATGGGCGCCCTCCATCGCGATGCGGCGCGACTCTTCGTCGACGTATTCGCTCTTGCCGAGTTGCGTCTGGATGACATCGATCTCCTCGACGTCCTCGAGCCGGGCGGGCCACTGCCCGGTCTTGAGACACACGACGCAGCGGACGATCTCGGCCAGGCCCTGCAACATGACGAGCACGCCCGCCACCGGGATCACGGTCTTGAAGTGGTAAACGGGCGGGCCCTCGGCCGTCACGTTCGAGTGCTCATTGATGCGCCACGAGATGGAGGCGTAGTCGTATCCTGCGTAGATCAGTCCCAGAATGCCGGGAGTGAAGAACAGCAGATACAGGCTGAGATCGAGTGCCGCCTGGCCGCGCGGCTTCATATAGATGTAGACGAAGTCGGCGCGGACGTGGCCGCCGGCCGCCAGTGTGTAGGCGCCGCACATCATGAACAGCGTGCCGTACAGCATGTTGTTGAAGTCGAAGATCCAGGCCGTCGGGGCGTTGAGGATGTAGCGCTTGAAGACCTCGATGGACACCACGAACGTCAGCGCGAGGATCAGCCAGGCGAACGCCTTGCCGACCCAGTAGCTGAAGACGTCGACCGCGCGGATGAGTTCCTTCGCGCTCATGGCCGAGGGCGTGCGGCCAGCCACCCGATGGTCACCGGATGGCTGGCCCGCGCGAAAAGAACCACGGAGCCCTAGTTCTTCTTGGGGGCCGGAGCCGCCGCGGGCTTGTCCGCGGGCGTCGCGGCCGGAGCCGCAGGCGCGGCGGCGCGCTTCGCCACAAAGTAATGGTTGTACGCCATGCGGCGGTTGACGTTGGTGTCGAGGTCCCACTTCACGGCCCGTGCGGCGAACGCTTTCTGCGACTCCACGATCTCCTTGAACATCGGGACGTCCGTCGACTTCTTGTCGACCACCTGGTCGTAGACCTCGAGCTGCTTTTGGAGGATCGAGGCCGGCGTGATGAAGAACCGCACCTTGTCCTTGGTCTGCAGCTCGATGTAGTCCTTCGAGTAGCGGTCGATGGACTTCCACGCCATGTCGGCCGAGGCCGCCTCGACCGCGTTCTCGATGATCGCCTTCACCTTGTCCGGCAGGGCGTCGAACTTGGCCTTGTTGAACGTGATCTCGAGCTGCTCGGCGTTCTGGTGGTAGCTCTGGAGCATACAGATCTTGGAGACGTCGGCGAAACCCAGGAGCCGATCGGACGTCGCGTTGTTGAACTCGGCGGCGTCCAGAAGGCCGCGGTCGATGGCCGGGACGATCTCGGCGCCGGGCAGCGCGTTCACCGCCGCCCCCATGCCCTGGAACACGTCGATGGAGATACCCACCGTGCGGTACTTGAGCCCCTTGAAGTCGTCGACCTTGGTCATCTGCTTTTTGAACCAGCCGAGCGGCTGCGTGAACATCGGCCCGTACGGGAACGACACGACGTTGGCGCCGATGGACGCATAGAGCTTCTGCAGCAACTGCTTGCCGCCACCGTACTTGTGCCAGCTGAGCAGCATGTTGGCGTCCATCCCGTAGCCGGGACCCGAGCCCCACAGCGCGAGCGCGTTCTGCTTGCCGTAGTGGTACACGAGCACGCCGTGACCACCGTCGAGCGTGCCCTTGGAGACGGCGTCGAGCAGACCGAAGGCCGGCACCACCGCGCCGGCGGGCAGCACGTCGATCTTGAGATCCCCACCCGTCATGTCGTTGACCTTCTTGGCGAAGTCCAGCGCGTACTCGTGGAAGATGTCCTTCTGTGGCCAGGTGCTCTGCCACCGCATCGTGATGGGGCCCTGCGCCTTGGCCACCGTTGGCGCGGTGGCAGCGGCGGCAGCCCCCGCGACGACAGCGGCACCCCTCAGGAAGGACCGGCGGGTCTGCGTCACGGTTTCCTTCACCTGCTCACTCATGGGCGTGGCTCCTTCATCGAGGCGAGAATCCAGGAGAACGTGCCGTCCATCCGCACCTCTGGTCAGACCGCGCCAACCTACGCGCAAAGGCCGCGCGAAGTCAAGCATTCGGGGTGATCGTCGGACTTCAGGGACGGGCGATCGTCACGGACACGCGGCGCTCGCCCCGGCGGACGGCGACGGTGAGCGACCGGTCGAGCGGCATGTCGGCCAGCGCATCGCGCGCCGCGTCGCGAGAGATCACCGCGCGGTCACCGATCTGCAGGAGCACGTCGCCCACCTCGAGACCGGCCTTCTCGGCCGCGCTCCCGCGCATGACGACCGCGATCGCGGGCGCCCCCGAGGCGACGGCGGCGCCGGCCAGCTCACCCTGCGGCTGGCCATCACGCAGGGCGAAGCCGAACTCCGCGGCGACGCGGTCACCCAGCACGTCGCGCGGCATCGACGCCAGGCGCACGTTGAGCTGCCGGCGGCCTTCGCGGCGCAGGATCGTCAGGCGGGTCTCGGCCTCGATCGGCGCGGCCGCGATCAGCCGCTGGAGCATGCGCGTCTCCGTGACGGGCCGCTCGCCGAAGGCCACGACGATGTCGCCGGCGCGCAGGCCCGAGCGCGCGGCCGGCGTGCCTTCGAGCACCTCGACGATCACCACGCCGAAGCCCTCGCGGATGCCGTGATGGCTGGCGATCTCCTCCATCTCCTGCTCGGAGAGATCACGGATGCGCACGCCCAGCCAGGAGAGCGCGTGCGCGTCGACGGTGTGTAGCAAAGCGGCGAGCAGCACCGCGGCGACGAGCGCGCGCCGCATCACGTGAGCTCGTCCACCAGTGCCTCCAGCGCGCCACTCACCCGCCGGAGGCGAGCCTCGACGCCCACTGTCTCCAGGAGCTCCTGCCGCAGCGCCGCGTCGGGCAGGAAAGCGGCCGCCGCGCGATCGGCGATCATCGCTGGCGGCTGATCGCTGCCGAGGACGCCTTCGAGCAGGGTGCGCGGGCGCTCGAGGGCGTCGAGCAGACGACCGCAGGCGGCCCGGATCCGGCCGATCAGCGCGTCGACGGGGCCCCCGGCCGGCACGTCGTCGAGGCGCTGCGCGCGCACGACCCGGTAGAGCGTGTCGGCCGGCAGCTCCTGCTCGATCGTCACGCGGCAGAGGCCCTTGAGCAGGATGTTGTAGCGACCGCTCGACTGCCGCTCGCAGTTGACGATCTCGCCGGCGCCGGCGACCGCACGCACCGGCGGACGGCCGTCGTACGTGCGCTCATAGCCGGGCTCGAGGCGGGCCACGGCCAGCCGGCGGTCGCGCGCCAGCGCGTCGGCCACCATCGCGCGATAGCGCGCCTCGAAGACGTGCAGAGGCAGGAACGTGTGCGGGAACAGCGTCACGTCGGGCAGCGGAAAGATCGGCAGGACGAGCGTGGCGGCCGCTGACGCCGCGGGATCCGTCATCGCAGGGCTCAGCCGATCGTGGGAAGGGACTTCAACGGGGCGAGCTCGTCCAGGCGTCGGCTGACCGCGGCGGCGAGGTCGCGAAACGCGGCCGCCTGCGGCGAGCCCGGGCGCCGCAGCGTGATCGGCATGCCCGTATCACCAGCGGCCCGCGTCTCGGGATCGAGCGGGATGCGCGCGAGCAGCGGCACGCCGTACTCGTCGGCGATGCGCTGGCCGCCGGCCTCGCCGAAGATCGCGGTGCGCTCGCCGCAATGCGGGCAGGCGAAGACGCTCATGTTCTCGACGACACCGATGATCGGGACGTTGAGCCGCTGGAACATTGCCACCGCCTTGCGCACGTCGAGCAGGGCGACGTCCTGCGGGGTCGTCACCATGACCACGCCGCCGAGGGGGATGACCTGCGAGAGCGAGAGCTGGGCGTCGCCGGTGCCGGGCGGCATGTCGAACACCAGGTAGTCGAGCGCACCCCACATCACGTCGCGCAGCATCTGCTGGATGAACGAGTGGATCATCGGGCCACGCCAGACCAGCGGCTCTCGCTCGTTGACGAGGAGCCCGATCGACATCATCTTGAGGCCGTGCGACTCGACGGGAATGATCTTGTTGTCGAACATCCCGGGCCGGCCCTTGCTGCCCAGCATCATCGGCACGTCGGGGCCGTACACGTCCGCGTCGATGATGCCGACGGCGCCGCTCGAGCCTCGCAACCCGACGGCGAGGTTCACTGCCACCGTTGACTTGCCCACACCCCCCTTGCCCGACGACACGGCGATCGTGTGCCGTACGTCAGGAATCAAGTCGGGCGGGCGCTGCGGCGCCGCCGGTCCGGCCGCCGGCGGGTGCGCGTGAGCCTGAGCCGGCGCCGCGGCGGCGGCGCTACCCATCTTGGCCTGAACACGGGCGACGCCGGCAAGCTGGCGGACCGCCTTCGTCGCTTGCCCGTGGACGGCGGCCTTCGTCGCCGGAGGCTGAGTGCTGAAGAGCAGCGTGAAGGTCACGTCGCCCTCGGCGATGGCGACGTCGCGGACCAGCCCGAGCGTCACGATGTCCTGCTGGCTCTCCGGATCGCGGACCGCGCGCAACGCCTGCAGCACCGCCGCTTCAGTGACCATACCAGAGGCCACTATACATGAGAACGGAACTGCCCATTTTGGGGGCTCGACGACCCAGGTGCCGTCGCCTTTGCCGCCCGAGTCCGCGATATTTCGACGGTCCCGGGGTGGAACGTCGATTGCGTAGACCTCGAGCGGCGACCTCCTCCCGAGGCTTCGCCGTTCGCAATTGCCCTCCCCCGGCGAGGGCGAATCTGCCAGGGTTCGCCCTCGCTTAATCCTCCAGATCTTGCATTGCCAGGAGTGACCTGCTAGAAAAGGACGGTGATCGGCCCCGACGATTTTCGTCGTCTCCTCGGCCACTTCGCGACGGGCGTCACCATCGTCACCACGAGCGACCCCGACGGCCGGCCGGCCGGTCTCACCGTGAGCGCTTTCGCGTCGCTGTCGCTCGATCCCCCCCTGGTCCTCGTCTGCGTGGATCACAAGGCCCAGAGCTATCCGGCGCTGAAGGACAACCGCGGGTTCGCCGTGAACGTCCTTGCCACCGAGCACGAGGCGCTCTCGCGGCGCTTCGCGTCCACGCGGCTGGACAAGTTCGACGGCGTCGCCTACCGCATGAGCCCGCTCGGGTTGCCGCTCCTGGGCGGTGCCCTCGCCCACGTCGAGTGTGTCACGGTCAATCGGCACGTCGAGGGCGATCACACCATCTTCGTGGGGCGGGTGGAGGCCGGCGCCGCCGCAGATGGCGAGCCGCTGCTCTACCACCGTGGAAAGTACAAACGTTTCGAGGGAGGCTCGGTGTGACGATTCCGCTGTCCCGTCCCCCGGTGGACGACGAGATCAAGGAGGCGGTTCTCGCGGCCATCGAGGGCCGCCAGTACATCCTGGGGCCGCAGTGCAAGGAGCTCGAGAGCGAGCTGGCGCGCCATACCGGCGTCAAGCACGCGGTCCTCACCAGCTCGGCGACGGCCGCGCTGTGGATGATCATGCGGGGACTCGGCGTGAGGGCGGGTGACGAGATCCTGACGCCGTCCCACACGGCGTTCCCGACGATCGAGGCCATCTGCTTCGCCGGCGCCACTCCCGTCTTCGTCGATGCCGACGACTGGTTCACGATGGACCCGAAGGACGCCGCCGCCCGCATCACGCCGCGCACGGTCGGCATCGTGCCGGTGCATCTTTATGGGCAGCCCGTCGACGTGCCAGCTATCCAGGACGTGGCATCGGCCCGCGGCCTGTGGCTGCTCGAGGATTGCGCGCAGGCCCAGGGCGCCGCGTGGGATGGCCGTCGCGTGGGGAGCTTCGGAGTCGCCGCCGCGCTGTCGTTCTACCCGTCGAAGAACCTGCCCGCCATGGGCGATGGCGGCGCCGTGCTGACGAGCGACGACAACCTCGCCGCGCGCTGCCGCCGGCTCCGTGACCACGGCCGCCTCAACAAGGACGTGCACGCCGAGATCGGCTTCAACCTGCGCTTCAACGAGCTTCAGGCTGCCGCGCTGCGGGTGTTGCTCCGGCGGCTCGACGCCATGAACGATCAGCGGCGCTCGCTGGCCGCGCGCTACGCCCAGGGCCTGCGCGACCTGCCGCTCACGCTGCCGGCCGAGCGCGAGCACGCACGGCACGTCTACCACCTCTACGTCGTCCGGACGCCGCGACGAAACGAGCTGGCGGCCTTCCTCAAGGACCGCGGAATCCAGACGGGCATCCATTATCCGGTGCCGACGCACCGGCAGCCGGCGGTGGAGGCACTCCGGCCGGCGACCCTGGCGCGGACCGAGCGCCTCGTCGAGGAGATCCTCTCGCTTCCGATGTCGGCGCACCACACGCCGGCGGAGATCGACCAGGTCACGGCCGCGGTGCGCGAGTTCTTCGCGCGGTGACGGCCGGCCGGCAGGCGTGAGGATCCTCCAGCTCTATCCCAAGGAGGATTACTTCACGGGCGCCGCCATTCAGCTGCGCGATCTCGCGTGGGGGCTGAAGGGCCGCGGTCACGACGTGGTCCTCGCCACCCGGCCGAGTGCCCCGTGGGCCGAGAAGACGGCCGAGGCGGACATTCCCTACTACCCCCTGCCGATGTCCTCGGAGGTCGACCTGCGCTCGGTCCGTAAGCTCGTCCGGATCCTCCGCCGTCACCGTATCCAGGTGGTCCACGCGCAGAAGGGCAAGGCGCGCACGCTCGCGCTGCTCGCGGGATTGTTCGTGCGCATTCCCGTCCTGATCCTGAACCGCGGCGTGTCGTTTCCGCTCGATCCCTTCAATCGCCTCGGCTACACGACGCGGAGGGTCACGGCCATCGTGGCCGTCTGCGAGTCGATCAAGCGCGGCCTCGTCGCCGCTGGCGTCAAGGCAGAGAAGGTCCACGTCATCTACTCGGGCACCGACACCGACCGCTTCCATCCCGGCGTGGACGGCACGGCGATCCGCCGCGAGCTGGCGCTCGGTCGCGATCACGTGCTCTTCACCCAGATCGGCGTGCGGAGCTGGAAGGGGAACGACGATACGATCGACGCGATGGCCATCGTCGCGCGCCAGGTCGGCTATGCGCGGCTCCTCATCGTCGGCGCCCGCCGCCCCGAGGGCCTGCTCGAGCGCGCGCGCGAGCGCGGACTCGAGGGCCGGGTCCACGTGTGGGGCTATCGCACCGACATCCCGGAAATCCTCGCCGGCAGCGAGTGCTGCGTCGACGCCTCCTACGCCGGTCTCGGCCTCACCGGGACGCTCCGGGAGGCGCTCGCCGTCCAGACCGCGGCCATCGGCACCGATCTCGAGGGCAATCCCGAGCTCGTGCGCCACGAGCAGACCGGACTCCTCGTGCCGCCACGCAAGCCCGAGGCGCTCGCGGCCGCGATGCTGCGCATGATCGAGCGGCCCGATCTCCGCCAGGCCACCGCGCGCGCGGGGCGGACGCTCGTGGAGGCGCGCTTCTCGACGCGGGCCAAGCTCGACGCGACGGAAGGGCTGTACCAGACGCTGGTGAAGGCGCGCGAGCGCTCGTGAGCACGTTGCCCCTCGGCCCGTATCGGCGGCTGCTCCCGTACGTGAGGCCGCACGTGCCGATGCTGGTCGTCGGCTCCATGCTCGCCCTGCTGGTCGCCGCCATGGACGGCGCCGTCGCCTGGCTGGTGAAGCCGGCGATGGACGACATCTTCATCAAGCGTGACCTCCTCATGCTGAAGCTGGTCCCGCTGGCGCTCCTCGTGGCGTACGTCATCAAGGGCGTCGCCCGCTACCTGCAGTCCTATCTCATGGCGGCCATCGGGGAGCGGGTCGTCGCCACGCTGCGCCGCGATCTTTATGTCCACATCCAGGGCATGCCGCTGTCGTTCTTCGCCGGCGTCCACTCGGCCGATCTGATGTCACGCGTGCTGACCGACGTGAGCCGGCTGTCGCGGATCTCCTCCGGCCTGCTGGTCATGGCGGTGCGGCAGGCCGGCACGATCGTGGCACTGCTGGTCGTGATGTTCGCCCGTGAGTGGGTGCTGACGACGTGCGCGCTGGTCGCCTTTCCCTTCATCGCGCTCATCGTCCGCATCGTCGGCCGGCGGCTCTACAAGATCAACAAGCGGGCCCAGGAACGGGTGGCCCAGCTCGCCGTCCTGCTGCACGAGGCGTTCACCGGCACGAAGATCGTGAAGGCGTTCGGGCGCGAGCGCCACGAGCAGGAGCGCTTCGACGCCATCAACGAGCGCCTGCTCCGGCTGTCGCTCCAGAACGTGCGGGCCGACGAGATCACCGAGCCGCTGATGGAAATCGCCGGCGCCCTCGGGATGGTGCTGGCGCTGACGTATGGCGGCTGGCGCGTCATCCAGGGGGCCATGACGCCCGGCACCTTCTTCTCTTTCACGGCCGCCGTCATCATGCTCTACGGTCCGGCCCGGCGGCTCTCGCGCTCGATCAACACCGTGCAGCAGACCACCGGCTCGATCGAGCGCGTCTTCGACATCATCGACCAGCCGCCCGCCCTGATCGACCGCCCGAGCGCCCTCACCCTGCCCGGGTTCAGCGATGCCATCGTCTTCGACCACGTCTCGTTCCGCTATGCGCGGGCCGAGGAGCTGACGCTGACCGACATCACGCTGACCATCCGCAAGGGCGAAGTGGTGGCCTTCGTGGGCATGAGCGGCGCCGGCAAATCCACGCTGATGGATCTGCTGCCGCGCTTCCACGACGTGACGGCAGGCCGGATCACCGTGGAGGGGCACGACGTGCGCGACCTGACCCAGGCCTCCCTACGGGCGCAGATCGCGGTCGTGACCCAGGAGACGTTCCTCTTCGGCGAGTCCATCTACTACAACATCGCGTACGGTCGCCCCGGCGCCGGGACCGACGACGTGGTGCGGGCGGCTCGCCAGGCCCACGCCCACGATTTCATCGTCGCCTGCCCCGAAGCCTACGCCACGCTCGTCGGCGAGCGCGGCGTGCGGCTGTCCGGCGGCCAGCGCCAGCGCATCGCCATCGCGCGGGCGTTTTTGAAGAACCCGCCCATCCTCATCCTCGACGAGGCCACCTCCGACCTCGACGCCGAGAGCGAGTTCATGGTGCAGCAGGCGCTGACCGAGCTGATGCGCGACCGCACCGTGCTCGTGATCGCCCACCGCCTGTCCACCGTCCGCAACGCCGACCGCATCGTGGTCATCCACGAGGGCCGCGTGGCCGAGGTGGGCCGCCACGACGAGCTACTGGCGCGGGACGGCGTCTACCGGCGGCTCTATGCGCTGCAGATGGAGGGCGTCGCGGGGTAGACGCCCCGGAAGGGGCCTCGGCGGCCCGCTCCAGACGGCATTCGAACCGTGTTGAGTCACGACCACGTTCCACCGGTCTCGCCAGCACGTTGTTTCGGGCGTATTGCGCCTTGTCACTGGTCGCTACGGTCGCGAGGGCATGGGAAGAGAAAAGTCGAACGTCAGACCAATCGTGAATTGCCAGTCCGGCGCAGCGCGGCCGATGCCGTGGCGAACTCCAGCGTCGAGAAATACCTTCTTGGAAGTCGGCTGCCAGATGATACCGAGCAGCGCGGAGTTGTTCGGCCGCTCGCCCTGGATGCTCTCGCCGTTGACTTCCCCGACGAAGCGGAACTTCGAATGGACGGGTAGTTCGCCAATGACACCCCAGATGCCGAACGCATGCCGATCGTCCCGGTCGAGCCCGCCGCCCCCGTTGACGTGCACCGTCACCGGCGCCACTTTCCCGCTGACGATGGCGACCGCTTCGAATCCGACGCCGTTCTCGTGGGGAAGCGTCGAGGGCAAGAGCGGCCCGGCTTCGATCGCAATGCTCACGCCCGGTTTGTCTTGCAGGACGCCGTCCTTGAGGACGCCTTTCAGGAACAGCCCGGGATCTGTCATCGCGAGGCTCGGGCTTGCCTCGACCCGGAACTCGCCGACCACTTCCCAGTTTTTCGCAACGCCGTAGTTGACGACCAGGCTGGGCGTCGTGATGGTGGTTTCCCGGTTCCGGTCGAGGCTGAAATAGCCGAGCTCAACCTCGACCTGTTTGGGATCGGCAACTGCCGCGTCCGTGGAAATAAAGGGACGGTAGGCCCAGACCGAGGCCGGGACGAGGAGAACTGCCAGAGCCGCGGCAAGTACCCTAATTGGTCACGGCCTCGAAGACGAACATCTTCGACGCCGGCCGACCGTTTGCCTGTTCGGCGGGCGCGTAGACTCGGTGAGTCCGCGGGTCGACGACGAGACTGTGGATTTTCGGCTCCACCGGGAAATCCTGAAGCTTTCGGAAATGCGCCGGATCGTCCATCTGGAACACGGAGATCGCGCCGCTCCCGCATGCAACGTAGATCCGCCCGAGACCAGGATCGAACATGACGACGTCCGCGCCCTTCGCCATCGGCAGGTGTGCGATCGCACGGTGCGTGTCGAGGTCGAGGACCGTCAGCGTATCGTTGCCCTCGCAGGAGAGGAAGGCGCGATGGTGCTCGGCGTCGATCGCCATCCCGTGGTTCTGCTGGCATCCATCGACGCGATATCGCGCGACCACCGTGTCCGTGGCGGGATCGATCACCGCCAAGGTGTTCTGGTCTTGAAGGTTGACGTATATTTTGCGCGCCACGGGGTCGTATTGCGGGACACCGGTCTCACTGTCGAAGCGCAGCACCTTCACGATCGTATCCGTGGTGACGTCGATGACACTCTCGGCCTTCGCTCGCTCGTTCGACACGTACGCTTTCCGGAACGGAGCGGCATAGGCGATTCCGTCAGGTTTCGTTTCGGTCGGAAGTTTTTTGGTGACCGCCATGCGAGCGAGGTCGATGACGCCGATCGTGTTGTCCCCCAAGTTCGCCGTGTACACCTTCTTGCCGTCCGCGATGTAGGCGACGCCTTCGACGCCCGGCACGTCTCGCACCGTTTTGACCACGGTGTTGGTCCGAAGGTCGATCACGTGGAGGAGTCCCGCGCCGAGATGAGCCGACAGCAGGTAGGAGTCGTCTTCGTCGATCGTCAGATAGTCGAAGCGCTTGCCCGGCGGCCCCGGCAGCTCGAACGCGGCGACCTGTCGCAGCGACGGCCGGTCTGCCGCCACCTGGGCCGCGCCCCGATCGATGCCCAACCACACACCCGCCCCGGCCGCGACAATGACGGCCACGGCTAAGACACACCACCACGCCTGGCGAAGTCCAGATCGATGCGACATGTCGAGTTCCTTTTGCCCGATCATTGGGCTGGCGTGCCGCTGATCTCGAGATCGGCGAACTCGGTGACGGAATCGGCCTTGGTCCATAATCCAACCCAGCCTTCCGTGAACGTCTTGTCTTGATGGTCGAGGAGGGGCGTGTTGTCCAGGTACGCTTGGACCCTGGGTCCCGTGGCGACCACGCGAATCGTGTGCCACGACCCGAGCTTGGGCTCCTCCACTCTCGCCGAGGCGATTGTACTGCGCTTCCCGTTCACGATCGTGTAGAGGCGGAAGTTGTTCTCGAGCGCGTTGGCGCGGACGAGGAAGTAGTTCCGGCCGTCCCTCGCTCGGAAGATGATGCCGCCGCTCGCATCCTCTTTGCCCGAGACCGGCCGGAAGCTGACGGAGACGTCGACGTCTGCAAATTTCTGGTCCTCGAGCACGGCGACCGCCCATGGTTGCGTCTCGACCGTCTGCACCAGGACCTGGCGGCCGCCCGACGCTCGACGCACCCACTGGCCGGCCACGAACTTCCACTTGTGATTCTCCGCTCCGAGGTCGTATTTCACCGTGATCTTCTCGCCCACCGCCATGGCGAACGTCGTTGCACCAACGAGCAACGCTGCCGCGAGCACAACCTTCATGGGCCTTCCTCCTCATCTGCCGCGTTCAGTCGAGGCGCGCCGTGACGACCTTCCAGTCGTCGCCGGGCCTCCTTGTCTGACGTCGGTGGTGTCGTCGTGATCATCACCGCGCCCCCAGCCACGTGGTACTGAAGACTTCCTGACATCCATGTCAGGTGCGAAGTCATCGACGAGCCGATATAGTGCGGCGTACGATGCGCGTCCTGGTCGTCGAGGACGAAAAGAAGGTCGCGAGGGCTTTGCGTGAAGGACTCGAGGCGGAGCACTACGACGTCCGCGTCGCGTCCTCGGGTGAGGAAGGGTTCTTCCTCGTGAACCACGAGACCTTCGATTGTGTCGTGCTCGATCTCATGCTCCCGCATCGCGACGGTATCGAGGTCCTGACGACACTGCGCAAGCGCGGGTTGCAGACCCCGGTCCTGATCCTCACCGCGAAGGACACGGTCGACGATCGCGTGCGGGGGCTCGACAGCGGAGCCGATGACTATCTCGTGAAGCCGTTCGCTCTGCCGGAGCTCCTCGCGCGGATCCGGGCGCTCTTGCGCCGCGGTCGGCCGGACCAGGTCCTGAAGCTCCGCCAGGACGACCTCGAGATGGATCTCGTGACGCGCAAGGTGGGCCGGGCGGGACAGACACTCGAGCTGACGGTGAAGGAGTTCGAAGTCCTCGAGTACCTATTGCGGCACGTCGGCCGCATCGTCTCACGGGAGATGCTGACACGGGACGTCTGGCGCATTGCGGCGCGTGCGACCCCGCTCGACAATGTCATCGACGTGACGATCGCACGGCTGCGTCGGAAGATCGACGACCCGTTCGCGACGAAGCTCCTGCAGACCGTCCGCGGCGTCGGATTCGTCCTGCGTGGCGCGCACGGATGAGACTTTGGGCTCCAAGCGTGCGGGCGCGCCTCACGCTCTGGCACGCCGGCGTGCTCACCCTCGTCATCAGTCTCTTCTCGGCCGGCACCCTCGTCGTGGTGAGGGCGCGTTTCGATCGTATGCTTGAGGAGCAGATCACCCAGGACCTCGCGACGATCGAGAAGGTGTATCGGGAAGAGACCGGAGACCTGGGCGAGCTCGCGCATCGCATACCCACCACGCTCTTCGAGGTGACCGAAGGTCAGACCGTGATCTATCGCACTGCCGGCTGGCCGCCGACCGGCACAACACCGTATCGCATCAGGACGGCTGCCGGGGCGATCCACCGCATCACCGTGGCGCGCGACGAGACCGCCCTGCGTCAGACGCTATGGACCCTCACCGCCATCCTGGGGACGGGGATTCCCTGCGCCATTGGCCTGGCCATCGCCGGCGGATATTTCCTCGCCGGACGGGTGCTGGCGCCCGTCGACGCAATGGCGGCAACCGCACGCCGGATCACGGCAGAATCGCTGAGCGCTCGATTGCCGGTGGAAAACACTCGCGACGAATTCGGGCGGCTCGCTGGCGTCTTCAACGAAACGCCGCCTCGCACGAGCTACGATCGCCGCTGACCGGAATGCGCAGCGTCGGCGAGGTGGCCTTTCAGCGCTCGCTCACGGCGCAGGGGTATCGCGAGGTGATTGGCAGCATGCTCGAGGAGGTCGATCGGCTCACGCGGCTCGTGGAAAATCTGTTGCTCCTCACGCGGGCCGACGCCGGTCGAATTCCGTTGACGCCGACGATCGTGGACCTGCGCGAGGTGGTCGCGGGCGTGACTGACAACCTCCGGGTGCTCGCCGACGACAAGGATCAGCAGCTCACGGTCGACGGCGCCACACCTGTGATGGCGGAGTGTGACGCCAGCGTCCTCCGACAGGGCGTCACCAACTTGCTGTACAACGCGATCAAGTACACGCCGAACAAGGGCGAGATCCGCGTCGTCGTCACGTCCTCCGCATCGGGCGACGGCTCGATCGAAGTGCGCGACACGGGACCTGGCATTGCCGCCGCGCATCGCGAGCGGATCTTCGAGCGCTTCTATCGCGTGGACGACGCCCGCTCGCGAGAGACCGGCGGCACCGGGCTCGGCCTGGCCATCGCCCGCTGGGCCATAGAAGCCAATGGCGGTCACATCGAAGTCGAGAGCGGCGAGGGCCACGGCAGCCTGTTCCGCATCGTGCTGCCGAGTTCTTCCTGACAAAAACGTCAGGATTCCTGAGATCGCCCGACGACAGCAAGTCCGATCACTCGAGCTGCGTGCAGCGATGCGCCTGGGACAGCTGTGGTACCACCAGGGCAGGCGCGCGGACGCGCGAGACGTCGTCGCCGACGTCTACAATTGGTTTTCCCCAAGGCCAGGACACGAGCGACCTCAAAAAAGCCCGGGCGCTACTCAAAGAGTGGCCAGTCGCCTGACACTTCGTCCGCGGAATTGATCAGGACTGGCGGAAGCGGTTCACGATGGGCAGGCGCCAGTCGCGTCCGAACGCGCGCGGCGTGATCTTCACACCGATCGGGCCCTGCCGGCGCTTGTACTCGTTGGCGTCGACCATGCGGACCACACGGCGCACGGTGTCCGGGTCGAAGCCCTGGGCGACGATGTCGGCCACGCTCTTGTCCTGCTCGACGTAAGCCTCGAGAATGGCATCGAGCACGGGATAGGGCGGCAGCGTGTCCTGGTCGGTCTGGTCGGGTCGTAGCTCGGCCGACGGGGGCCGCGTGAAGACGCTCTCGGGGATGACCGCGCGGCCGCTGCGCTCGTTGACGTGGCGGGCCACCTCGTACACCAGCGTCTTGGGCACGTCCTTGATGACGGCGAACCCGCCTGCCATGTCGCCATACAACGTCGAGTAGCCCACGCCGATCTCGCTCTTGTTGCCGGTGGTGAGCACGAGCCAGCCGAACTTGTTGGAAAGCGCCATCAAGAGCGTGCCGCGGATGCGGGCCTGGATGTTCTCCTCGGCCACGTCCTCGGCGAGCCCCTTGAATGGCTTGGCCAGCCCACGCTTGAAGGCGGCGACGATCGGCGTGATCGGCAGCGCCATGAACTCGATCCCGAGGTTCTTGGCGAGCCGGCGGGCGTCCGCCCGCGTTCCCGCCGACGAATACGGCGACGGCATGGTGACGCCAGTGACGTTCTCGTGGCCGAGCGCCTCCACCGCGATGGCGGCCACCAGCGCAGAGTCGATGCCACCCGAGAGCCCGATGACCACGTGCTTGAAGCCGTTCTTGGTGACGTAATCGCGTGTCCCGAGCACGAGCGCCTCGAACACCTCCGCGACGTGCCCGAGCACGGGCTCCACGGCGCGCGGCTCGAGCGGCGGCGCGGCCGGCGGTGGCGCCAGCGCCGGCAGGACCACGCGGCGTACCGCACCGCCCGTGCCCAGCTTCTCCTTGCGCCGCCGCGAATCGCGCAGGCGCGCGCTGAAGACGGCGTCGAGGTCCAGATCGGCGGTGACGAAGTCCTCGCGGAATTGCCGGCCCCGCGCCACGACCTCGCCGCGCTGGTCGACGATCAGGCTGGCCCCGTCGAACACCAGCTCGTCCTGGCCGCCCACCGTGTTGACGAAGGCCAGGTAGACGAGGTCGTCGGCCGCGCGCGTCGCGACCATCTGCTCGCGGAAGCGCGCCTTGCCGGCGTGGTAGGGCGACGCGTTGATGGTCACGATGAGCTCGGCACCGGCCAGCGCCTGCACCGTCGTCGGCCCGGTCGGATACCAGATGTCCTCGCAGATGTTGACGGCGAACGTCGTGTCGCCGAGGGTGAACACCGGCGTCTCCGTCCCGGCCTGGAAGTAGCGGTTCTCGTCGAACACGCCGTAGTTCGGGAGGTACTGCTTGTGGTAGACGCCAGCCAGCGCGCCATCGTGGAGGACGGCGGCCGCGTTGAACACGTCGTCGCGCTTGTCGATGAAGCCGACCACCGCCGTGAGCCCACGCGCGGCCCGGGTCACCGCCTCGAGCGCCCTGAGGTTCGCTTCGATGAAGGCGGACTTGAAGACGAGATCCTCGGGTGGATACCCGGGCACGGCCAGCTCGGGAAAGGCCACCAGGCCCGCGCCGAGCGCGCACGCCCGGTCGATGCCGTCGACGATCTGGCGGACGTTGCCCTCCAAGTCCCCGACGGTCGGGTTGATCTGCGCCAGCGCGATCCTGAGCCGCCTCATGGGAGCCGTCTCCTGGCTGGATTGTATAATGCGGGATCATGCCAGCGAAGATCCCCTGGCTGCCGTCTCACATCCCGCCCGGCGCTCAGACCAAGCGCTGTCCCCGGTGCGGCCGCACCGCGATGATCCCCTGGACGCTCAGGCGCGACGACCGAACGAAGGAGGTCTTTCGCACGTGGGTCTGCACCGAGTGCCAGGTGACCGAGGAGCGACTCGAGCCCGAGTAACCCGCCACTTTATGGCAGCCTGCGGCGTCGCTTTGTCACGCCGCGCATCCGACCTGCAGCGCAAAGCGCCGACTCCGAAGACTTCCTGCCCTGGCACACCGCTTGAAACTTGCGTCTCACCTGAAGGTGGGCGGGAGGGCGATGATCAAGATCCTCGTGGTGGATGATGATGGGAAGGTCCGAGAGGTCGTCGCGGCGATGCTGGCAGCGCTCGGTCACACGGTGCTCCAGGCCCCCGATGGCCTTGCGGCGATCACGATGCTGGAGGCCAAGAGCGCCGTCGATCTCGTGCTCACCGATCTGGTGATGCCAGGGCTGAGCGGCTGGGATCTCGTCAAGACGATCCGGCGCCGGTGGCCCCTCGTGCGCGTCGCCGTCGTCACCGGCAACCACGACATCGCAACGGCGCAGGCCGGTCAGGCCGTGGAGTTCGTGATCAAGAAGCCATTCGGCCTGGACACCCTCCAGCGTGTCCTCGGCAAAGGCGCGTGAATCGAGGGTCCGTGGGAGGCTCAGGTGCGATCGAGCCCCTCAGCTCGATCGCTAGGTGAATCGAGGGGGTTTGGGGGAGACGTCTCGCCTCCCCCAACTTCATTGATGAAGTCGATCAGGAGTCGTAGCCGCGCGTAGGACGATCGGTTGAACGGCAGGACCAGTCGCGGGAGATCAGGGAACTCGTTGAGCTCTTGCGGCACCGGTCCGGCCACCTGATCCACCGGTCCCTTCAGGATGTCCTCGAATCGTTGCTGGATCTCGGGCAGCGCCGCATCCGGCAGCTTCCGCTGCAGGCGGAACAGGAGGTTGTCGCCCACGATCCGCGCCGAGTGAAAGACGCGGTAGAAGGACAGGATCTCGTGAACCGCCTCTTCCACCGTGCCGGCGATTCGGTAGAGCTGACGATCGTCGGGGTCCACGAGGCGCTGATCGACGAAGCCGCCGATCCACTTCTCCCACCGCCGCCAGAACGGCCGTGCGCCGGCCTCGACGAGGACGATGGGCACGATCGTGGATTTCCCGGTCTGGAGCAGCGTCAGCACCTCGAAGGTCTCGTCCATGGTGCCGAAGCCGCCCGGAAACAGCGCGAACGCGCTCGCCTCCTTGACCAGAAAGAGCTTCCGCGTGAAGAAGTACTTGAAGGAGACGAGCTTGGGATCGGAGGCGATCCACGGGTTCGCTTCCTGCTCGAAGGGCAGGCGGATGTTGAAGCCGAACGAGCGCTCGGCGCCGGCGCCTTCCTGGGCGGCGCCCATGATGCCGGCGCCCGCGCCGGTCACGACCATCCAGCCTTCCTGCACCATCCGGCGACCGAACTCGTGGGCGGCGTCGGCCGCCGACTCCACGCGGGCCGTGCGCGCCGAGCCGAACACCGTCACCTTCCGCGTGTCACGATACGGCGCGCAGACCTTGTACCCGTACCGGAGCTCCTTGAGCGCCGTGTTGGTGACCTTGAGGTCGCTGACCGGCGTGCCGTCCTCGTGCATCTTCAGCACGGTGGTCAGCAGCTGCTGGAAGTAGCCTCGCTTGTCCGGAGGCACTCCGGCGGCCTCGACCAGCTCGAGGATGAGGCGGTTGGCGTCAGTCGACTGGAGTTGATAACGGCGGGACTCGGGCACGTCTCCAGTATAACGTTCATTCCCGGCCGCGCCTCATGGTTAGGAATAATCCGAAGACGATCAGCACCCCGCCGCCAACGGTGAATCCGCTCACCGCTTCCCCGAGAAACAGCACGCCCAGGAGGGCGCCCACGACAGGTTGCAGGTTCACGAAGATGCCGGCGCGGGCTGCCGGCACCCGCTCGAGCGCCCAGTTCCAGACGAGGTACCCCAGCGCGGTGATGACGACGCCGAGATAGAGGATGCCGGCGACGGCGGGGCCGCTGAACGCCGCCCGCTCGCCCTCGAGCCATTCTTGCGCGACGAGAGGCACGAGCCCGGGTACCGCCCACAGGATGGACTGAGCGGTCACCGGCAGCGCCGGGTGACGCTTCAAGATCGGGCGCCCCAGGACAGAGTACGCGGCGTACGCGAAGCCCGACAGCACGAGGAGGACGTCGCCGCGCCATCGCGGCAGCAGCGCGAGCGTCAGCCCCGGAATGCCGTTGACGACGACGATCGCCGCGCCCATGAGCGCGAGCGCCGCACCGAGCGCTTCGGACCGGCGCAGACGCTCGCCGAGCAGGACGGGCCCGAGGAGGACGAGCGCGAGCGGCTCGACCACGATGAGGAGCGCGGCGTTCGTCGCGGTCGAGCGGGCCAGGCCCCAGTGGCCAAAGGCGAAGGCGGCGGCGAAGCCAATGACTCCCATGGCGACGATGCGAGCGTGCTCGCGGCCGCTCAATCGCACCCGCGTGCGGAGCGACAACGGCACGAGGACGGCGGCCCCGATCAGGACACGCAGCAGCGCCAGCGTGGCCGGCGGCACGTCGGCGAGGACCGCGCGGGTCACGACATAGGACGTTCCGTAGACGATATTGGCGACGAGGAGCGCCAGATCGGCCAGGGCCATGCGCCGAGCATAGCTCGACGCGACGGCTTCGGAGGGGGCTCAGGCCAGGGTGTGGCGGACGATCTTGCCCTCGATCATGTAGACGACCATTTCCGCGATGTTCGTCGCGTGGTCGGCCACGCGCTCGAGGAAGCGCGAGACGAGGATCAGGTGCAGCGCGCGGGCGATCGTTTTCGGGTCGCCCATCATGAACGTCAGGAGCTCGCGGAAGACCTGCTCCTTGAGCGCGTCCACCTCGCTGTCCCGCGCGCAGACGTCGCGGGCCAGCCCGGCGTCGTGGGCGACGAAGGCGTCGAGGCTGTCCTTCACCATCTGCTGGGACTTTGCCGCCATGCGCGGCAGGTCGATGTAGGGCTTCAGCTGCGGTTCCCGGTTCAGCTCGAGCGCCCGCTGGGCGATGTTGACGGCCTGGTCGCCGATCCGCTCGAGGTCGGTGACGATCTTCATCGTCGTGGTGAGGAAGCGCAGGTCGCTGGCCGCCGGCTGGTAGCGGGCCAGCAGCTCGACGCACTTCTCGTCGACCTCGACGTCGTAGGCGTTCACCTGCTGGTCGCGCTCGATGACGTCGCGAGCGAGGGCGTCGTCGCGCTCGACGAGGGCGCGCATCACGCGGCGGATCTGGTCCTCGACGAGCGCGCCCATGGCGAGCAGCGTCTGCTTGAGCGCGTCCAGCTCCTCGTGAAAATGACGCTGCATGGCAGAAGCCTCCTATCGAACCATTTCAGCGCTCACCTCGGAGCGCTCGTGCCTGCGGCAGCTCGAGCGCTCCTCGGCTCGCACGACACTAACCAAACCGACCAGTAATGTAATCCTCGGTCCGCTTGTCGACGGGCTTGGTGAACAGCTGCGACGTGGGTCCGAACTCCACCAGCTCACCGAGCAGGAAAAACCCGGTCGCGTCGGCCACCCGCGCCGCCTGCTGCATGTTGTGCGTGACGATCACGATGGTGAGATCGCGCTTGAGCTCGAGGATCAGCTCCTCGATGCGCGCGGTGGCGATCGGATCGAGCGCCGAGCACGGCTCGTCCATCAGCAGCACTTCCGGCTCCACGGCCAGCGCGCGGGCGATGCAGAGGCGCTGCTGCTGGCCCCCCGACAGGCCAGCGCCCGGCTTGCCCAGGCGGTCCTTCACTTCCTCCCACAGGGCGGCGGCGTGCAGCGCCCGCTCGACGCGCTCGTTCAAGACGCCGCGATCACGCACTCCGCCGAGGCGGAGCCCGGCGGCGACGTTGTCGAAGACCGTCATGGTCGGGAAGGGATTGGGCTTCTGGAACACCATGCCGATGCGCCGCCGCACCTCGACGGGATCGACGCCCGGGCTGTAGATGTCCTGCCCCTCCTGCAGGACGGTGCCGACGACCCGCGCGCCCGGCACCACCTCGTGCATCCGGTTCAGGCAGCGGATGAACGTGGACTTGCCGCAGCCCGACGGGCCGATGATGGCGGTGACTGCGCGTGGCGCCACCGCCAGGTCGATGTCGTGCAGCACGTGACTCGGGCCGAACCACGCGTTGAGCTTCGTGACGGTGATCCCGTCGGCCATCGTCACCTCACCGCGCCGACCCGTCCCCGGGTGACGAGTCGCGCCATCAGGCTCACTGCGAGAACGAGCACGATCAGGACGAGCGCTCCCGCCCAGGCCTGGCGGTGCCAGTCGTCGTAGGGAGCAATCGCGTAGGCGAAGATCTGGAGCGGCAGCGCTGCGATCGGCTGATCGAGGCCCTGGTGCCAGAAGCGATTGCCGAACGCGGTGAAGAGCAGCGGCGCGGTCTCGCCGGCCACACGCGCGACCGCGACCATCGCACCGGTGACGATGCCGGCTCGGGCCGTCGGCAGCACCACGCGCAGCACGACCTTCCATTCGGGCACGCCGAGCGCGAGGCCCGCCTCGCGCAGTGATGCGGGCACCAGCCTGACCATCTCCTCCGTGGTGCGCACCACGATCGGCAGCATGATGACGGCGAGGGCCACGCCGCCGGCCACCGCCGAGAAGCGCCGCATGGGCAGCACCACCAGCGTGTACGCGAAGATCCCGATCACGATCGACGGCACGCCGTTGAGCACATCGGCCAGGAAGCGCACGATCCACGGGAGCCGGCGATCGCGTGATTCCGCGAGGTAGACGCCGCCGAGGATTCCGATCGGCAACCCGAGCAGCGACGCCAGGCCCAGGAGGATGAGCGTGCCGATGATGGCATTGGCCATCCCACCGCCGACCTCTCCGACCGGCTTCGGCAGATGGGTGAAGAAGTCCACGTTGATGGCAGCCGCGCCCTGCCAGAGCAGGAATCCGAAGATCAGCACCAGCGGCAGGATGACCGAGCCGGCGGCGGCGGCCGTCAGGATCGCCATCAGTGAGCTCACCCGCTGGCGCCAGCGCGTCGTGGTCATTCGCGCACCACCGTGGGGCCGCGGCCCACGCTCCACACCAGCAGTCGCGCCATGCCGTTCACGGCGAGCGTGAGGACGAGCAGGAGGAGTCCGACCTCGATGAGCGCGCCGAGGTACAGATCGGACGTCGCCTCGGTGAACTCGTTGGCGATCACGCTCGCCATCGTGTAGCCGGGGACGAACAGCGAGAACGAGATCTCCGGCCGGTTACCGATGAGCATCGTGACGGCCATCGTCTCGCCGAGGGCCCGGCCCAGGCCGAGCAGGATGGCGCCGATGAGCCCCGAGCGGCCGTAGCGCAGCACCGCCACGCGGGTCGTCTCCCATCCGGTCGCTCCCAGGGCCAGCGCGGCTTCGCGTTGCGTCCGGGGCACCGCGAGCAATACTTCGCGACTCACCGCCGTGATGAAGGGCACGATCATGATCGCAAGGATCAGCCCGGCCGCCAGCATGCCGACACCGTAGGGTGGCCCCTGGAAGAGTGGCAAGAATCCGAGCGTGTGTCCCAGCGCCGGCTGGACCCACGTGCGAAGCCACGGGGCCAGCACGAAAATCCCCCACAGGCCGTAGACCACGCTGGGAATCGCAGCCAGGAGCTCGATGAGGAACGTGACGGGCGGCCGCACGGCGCGCGGGGCCAGCTCCGAGAGATAGATGGCCGCGCCGAGGCCGAGTGGGACGGCCAAGAGCAGCGCGAGAAGCGACGACACCAGCGTCCCGAAGATGAACGGAAGGGCGCCGAACTGCTCGGCCACGGGATCCCAGTTCGACGTCGTGATGAACGCCCACCCGAAGCGGCGCAGCGAGGGCCACGCCGCGTGAACCATCACGGCCGCCATCCCGGCCACCATCACGACGAGCGAGAGACCGGCCGCGCGCGTGATCTCACGAAAGCCGCGGTCGCCGAAGCGCCGCCGTGCGCGGCGGGCACCCACGAGCGGCGGTATGGTCGGCGTCGCTGTGCCGGCTCCTCCCGCCCGCCCGAAGACGACCGCCATCAGCTCACTGGGCGGCAAGCAACGGCCGGCCCTGGTACGCGACCTGACGTAGCTTGGCCTCGATCTGCTTCACCACCGGCGCCGGCAGCGGCGCATAGAGCAGGTCCGCGGCGTACTTCTGTCCGTCGTGAGCCGCCCACCAGAGAAAGTTCACGATGGCCTTGCCCTTCACCTCGTCCGGCTGCTCCCGGTAGACGAGCAGCCACGTGAAGCTGGCAATCGGGTATGCGTCGCGGCCCGGGGCGTTGGTCAGGGAGACGCGGAAGTCGGACGGCATCTCGGCCGCCGCAGCGGCCGCGGCCGACGTCGTGCTCGTGATCGTCGGCTCCACGAACCGCCCGGCCTGGTTACGGATCGACGCCGCCGGCAGGTTGTTCTTGATGGCGTAGGCGAGCTCGACGTAGCCGAGCGCGCCCGGCGTGTTCTTGACCTGGCCCGCGACGCCCTCGTTGCCCTTACCGCCCAGCCCCGCCGGCCACTTCACGGAGGTGCCGCGGCCAACCTTCTGCTCCCACTGCGGACTCACCTTGGCGAGGTAGTCGACCCAGATGTACGTCGTGCCGCTGCCGTCGGAACGATGGACCACGACGATCGGCTGATCGGGAAGATTCGCACCAGGATTGACGTCCTTGATGCGGGCGTCGTTCCACTTCGTGATCTTGCCGAAGAAGATGTCGGCGAGGATCTCGGGCGTGAAGCGGAGCTTGGGGTTGCCGGGCAAGTTGTACGTGACGACCACCGCGCCGACCACCGTCGGGATGTGGAACAGCTCGCCCGGCGCCGACTTCAGCTGCTCGTCCGTCATCGGGCCATCGGTGGCGCCGAAGTCCACCGTGCGCGCGGTGATCTGACGGATACCGCCGCCGCTGCCGATCGACTGGTAGTTGAAGTTCACCCGTTGCGAGATCTTCGCGTACTCGTCGAACCACTTGGAGTAGATGGGATACGGAAAGGTCGCGCCGGCCCCGTTGATGAGAAGCTGAGCGGTCGCTGGGCCCACGCCGAAGGTCGAAGCGAGGAGCAGGGCCGTGAGCAAACCGACCACGAGGCGTCGTGACGTCATCATTCGATTCTCCTTCCCGGAACAGTGTGCGCCAGGACCAGTCTGCGCCCGGCATGTTTCACGAGGGTTATGCCCGTGTTACAAGATCGTTACACCGACTCCCGGAAGCGATATCCCACCCCCCGGACGGTGTCGATCCGCGGCGCCGGCAGCTTGGCCTGGACGAATTTCCGTCGCAGCCGAGCGAGGTGGACGTCCACCGTGCGAGGCTCCACGAAGCCATCGCGACCCCACACGATGTCGAGGAGCTCGTCGCGGCCGAAGACGCGACCGGGAGTCCCGGCCAGCACCGCCAGCAGCTCGAACTCCTTGGGCGTGAGCTCCACGGGACGCCCCTTCATCCTCACCTCGAAGCGGTATCGATCGATCTCGAGCTCGCCGGCCTTGACCAGAAGGCGCTTGGGATCCTCCTCGACGACGACGCGACGGCGCGCGACGGCGCGGATGCGGGCGATCAGCTCACGTGGTGAGAACGGCTTGGTGACGTAATCGTCGGCGCCGAGCTCGAAGCCGAGCACCTTGTCACCCTCCTCGACGCGCCCGGTGACCATGATGACGGGGATCGCGCGAGTCTCAGGATCTTCCTTCAGCCGGCGGCAGACCTCCCAGCCGTTGAGCTGCGGCACCATGATGTCGAGCAGCACGACATCGGGACGGGCCTCGCGCACTCGCTTGAGCGCCTCCGCGCCCGAGCTGGCGGTCAGCACTTCCCAGCCCTCCTTGACGAGGTTGTAGCGGATCAGCTCGGCGACGTCGGGCTCGTCCTCCACGACGAGCACGCGGCCCCGGCGCTGCGAACTGGCACTCCGAGGCGGGCTGGTGGTCATCGGATCGGGCAGGGCTTCGAAGCGTTCAATGGCTCTTCCCACGGGCGGAGTGTCTACGGGCTGAGTTACGTGACGATGACGCTCCGGTAAATCTTTCGCATCGCAGGCGAAGGCCGGCTGATGGTCTTCACGCGCGGCTCACCGTCTGCGGGCCAAAGTACTTCTCGAGCAGCGGGACCCACGCGGCCAGCGCTCGTACCTTCGCCTCGGGATCTTTGGCCTCTTCGTCCCAGCGACGGACGCGCAGCGCGTCGGCGAACCACGGATGCGCGGCCAGGGCGGTCTGCTCCTCGGCGGCGAGCGGGCCCCCCTGAGCGCGCAACGACTGCACGGAGGCCGGTGATAGTCGCGCGAAATACACCGGGTCCACGGCGCACAGGTAGCGCTTGGCGGCGACGTGGTGCTCGATGATCCACGCGACGCGCGCCGGCACGAAGGGGCGCACGAGCGCGGCGCCCTCGTGTCCATGATGACGCTGGGCCGTGTCGCGCCCTTCCGGCGTCACGAGATGGGCGAGGTCGTGAAGCAGGGCCGCGAGCACCAGCTCGTCGTCGGCGCCGGCGCGAGACGCGAGCGTCGCGCACTGCAGCGCGTGATCACGCTGAGTCACCGCCTCACCGTAGTGAGCGTCGCCTCGAGTTCCGAGCAGCGCCGTGACGTCGAGTCCAGCCATCTCACCCTCCACGACTCTCTGGCGACACTCGCTTCGCGCCGTGATGATGGTCGCGTGCCGTCGTTCGGGGGACAATTCACCGGCGCGTAGGGCGCAGTGCGGGCACGGGTTCCGCGCCGGAGGTGCATCAGGCCAGGAAGTCGCGCGCCAATCGCTCCCACAACAGGCAGGACAGCCGCAGGCTCTCGACGTCGATCCGCTCGTTGTCGCCGTGGAACATCAGCGGGTACTCGGTGTACGGAATGCGCGCCGAGTGCAGGCCGAAGCCATAGGCGGGAATGCCGCGCCAGCGGAAGTGACGCGCATCCGTCGCGCCCGGCGCCAGCTGGGGCACGAGGCGACTGCCGGGCACCAGTGCAGTCACGGTTCGGGTCAGCGCATCGTGGAGCGGCGTTTCCGTCGGGCTCATGGAGCCTTCGCCGAAGTCGGGGGCGGAGATCTCGACACGATCGGCGAGATCACCGAGCGCATCGGTCAGCATGGCGTCGACGTCGGCGGCCGTGACCCCCGGCAACGTGCGGACGTCGACCTCGATCACGACCCGGTCGGGAATCACGTTGACGTTCGTCCCGCCACGCACCACGTTCGGCGACAGCGTGGTGTGCGTGCAGGCGTGGACGACGCGCGCCAGTCCCGGACTGTGGAGCCACGTGGCCGCGTCGAGGACGCGGTCGGGGTCGGTGAGCGCGGCGGTGATCAACGGGTGGAGGTCGAGCGCCTCGACGGTACGCCGCCACACGTCGAGAATGCGCGCGGGCGACCGGTAGGCGGCGAGACGCTGTACGACGACCGCCGCCGTCACCAGCGCGTTGTCGGCGCCGAACGGCAGCGCGCCGTGGCCGGCAGTGCCACGCACGGTCAGGCGGCGCCAGCTCACGCCCTTCTCACCGACGGTGAGCGGAAGCAGCGGCCCCTCGCGCGAGGGCACCGGCACGCCGCCTGCTTCGGTGATGACGTAGTCGGCCCGGATGGCGTCGGCATGATGATCGAGCAGGTGGGCCACGCCGTGAGTGCCGGCCGCTTCTTCGTCGGCAACGGCGGCGAAGATCAGGGTGCCAGCCGGTCGGAACCCGTCGGCGGCCAGTCGGCGACAGGCGACGGCCATCGTGGCCGTGAGGTTGAGCATGTCGATGGCGCCACGTCCCCACACGAGGCCGTCTTCCACGTCGGCGGCGAAGGGATCATGACGCCAGCGACCACTCTCGGCGGGAACCACGTCGGTATGGCCGAGAAGCAGCAGTGTGGGTGCCCGGCGATCGGGGCCCTCGATTCGCGTGAGGAGGCTGACGCGGCCGGGCGCCGCTGAATAGCGCTCGATGGCCAGCCCGCTGCCGGCGAGGTACGCTTCGAGCGCATCGGCGCTGCGGACTTCGTGTCCCGATCCAATGCTACCGTCGTTCACGCACGCGTTCCGGATCAGCGTACGTAGCAACTCGACGACCTCGGCCGTCATCGATTGCTCGTCTCGCATGGGACCCCCGGGCGCACGGCATGCTCGCGCGCGCCGCGGACTATAGTCAGGCGGCCCGCGGAGCCCAACATTACGTTTGTGTTACGTGGCCTGTTGACATCCGGACCAACCCGGTTTGGAATGTGGCCCCTCGACTCCCGTTGGGTCCCAGGAGGGGTGACATGCCGACGACAAGACGTTCCCGCGAGACGAATGGCCACACGCCTATTTCCAACGACACGATGCGGAACGACACGATGCGGAAGGTCGAGGCGCTGTCGGTGGGCGCCGTCAACGTCCTCACCGGCACGGTGGTCTCGGCCCTGCGGGGGATGCAGGAAATCGGGACGGAAGTCGGCTCCACCGCCGTCAACGCCGTCCGAGGCTCCATTCGCGCGGCCGAAGTCATCGGTGGGGATCTCGGACGCGTCGCGCGCAACATCGTTGGTGGCGCGGTCACGGGCAGCCGTGACGTCCGCGGTGACGTCACTCGCATCGCTCGGGGCGCCGCCGACGGCGCGCTCGATGCCGCCGACCGCATCGGGTCGGCCACGATGCGGATGGTGCGCGGCGTGGTCGACGAGGCGGTCACTCGCGTCGCCCCCGGTGGCCGCAAGCCGATGCAACGCACGAACGCGCGGCCGACGGCCCGTTCATCACGCTCCCGACGCCGCGCTGCCTGAAACCGTCAGAGAAAACCTCGGAGGTTCGCATGCGGATCCAGCCGTTTTCGTTCATCCTCGGGGTCGGGGCCGCCCTGGTGATCCCGCTCTTCTCGAAGGTGTTCCGGCCTCTCGCCGTGGAAGCCATGGCCGCCGGCCTGGGCTTCCTAGAGGAAGGCCGCCGTGTCCTCGCCGAGCAGATGGAGGTCATGGAAGACATCGCCGCCGAAGCCCGGGCACGCCGCGAGACGATCATCGCGGCCGGCAACGGCGTGGCGCACGGGACGGAGACCGGGGTCGAGGGCGAGGCCGAGCGCGAGGGTGAGCCGGCCGCCGCGCCGGCCCGGGGCCGTCGCCGCGGCAACGGCAGCCGCCGGCACACTTCCTGAGTCTGGCGTCGATCGTGCCCCGCGAGCAGCTCGCGATCGTTCAGGACATTCCGGGAAGGCTCCGCGTCCGCTTACCGGCGACCGCGCGGATCACCGATCTCGAGGTGACCGTGTCCCAACTCTCCGGTGTGGCGAGCTGTCGGTGGTCGCCGCGCACGCGGAGCCTGCTGACGACCTACCGTTCCGGCGAGATCGAGGCGGAGGCCATCGTCGACGCCATCGTGGAGCAGGCCGACGTCGACACTGCACCGGCGCCCGACGCCCCCGCGATACCGGACAACGGGTCGCCGGTGGCCGCAGCCCTGGTCAAGACCGTGACCGGGATGGATCATCGTCTCGGCCGGGTCTCGGGCGGCGTGTTCACGCTCGGTGTCCTCGTCCCGCTCGCGCTCGCGCTGTGGGCCATGCGGGACCTCACGCGCGGTCCGATCCGAGCGCTGCCGTGGTCGACGGCGCTCTGGTACGCGCACGGGCTCTTCCGCGACTACAATCTCCACGGCCGCGACTGACCGGATGCGATACGAGATCGCGCATGCGGTCCGCGGGCGCCTGCGGATCCGATACCCCGCGCGTTGGTTCGCTGGTCGACGGGACGTCGTCGAGGCGGGGCTCCGCCGGATTCCCGGGATCCACAGCGTCGACGGCAACCCGACCACGGGCAGCGTTCGCATCCTCTACGATCCGTTCCTTCTCGCCGAAGCGGCGCTCATAGACAACCTCCACGAGCTGAGCCAGGCGCTCGAGGCGCCGTTCCGCCGTCGGCCCTCCACGACACAGGCCCGCATCGAAACTCGACGCACTCCCCTGCTGAGCGTGCTGGGGACCGGCGCCGTGTTCGCCTTGACGTGGCTGCCGGTGGCGGCGCCCCTGCGAGCGGCGCTCGTCCTGGCCAGCGGTCTGCCCATGCTCGCGCACGCGACGCAGGCCCTCGCCACGCGCCGCCGGCTCGACGGCCAGCTTCTCGACGCCTCTACGTTCGGGCTGCTCGTGCTCCGCGGGAACTGGCCGGCGGCAGCGCTGCTGCCCGGCCTGCGCGCGCTGGGTGATTACATCGTGGCCAAGAGCGTGGTCACCACGCGGCGATCGGTGCGCGAGTTGATCGCGCCCGAGGACGGGATCGTCGAGCGCATCGATGGCGATCGTCGGACCACGGTTCGGGCCACGTCGCTCCGCCCGGGCGACGTGATCGTCGTATCCGCCGGCCAGGTCGTGCCCGTCGATGGCACCGTCGCGACCGGCGAGGCGCTCGTGAATCAACAGACCATGACCGGAGAGGCCTTGCCGGTCGAACGGATAAGCGGTGACGCCGTCTTCGCGGCCACCCGTGTCGAGCACGGTGAGATGCAAGTGCGCGTCGACCGTGTCGGGCTGGAGACCGCCGTCGGCCGGATCATCCAGGCGATCGAGGCGGCCGCCGATGAGAAGCCGGACATCCAGGTGTTCGCCGAGCGCCTCGCCGACCGTGAGGTCGGCCGCACCCTCGGGCTGGCTGCGCTGGGCACGGTGGTGGCTCGCAGCGTCGACGCGGGCGTCGCCATCCTCGTCGCCGACTACGGAACCGCGGCCCGTGTCGGGATTCCCACCGCCGTGCTGGCGGCCATGAAGCGCGCCGCAGGCGAAGGCGTGCTCGTCAAGGGACCGCGCACGCTCGAGACCCTCGCGCGTATCGATACCGTCGTCTTCGACAAGACCGGCACGCTGACGTCGGGGACGCCGCGTGTTGCCCGTGTCGTCTGTTACTCTCGTGCGCTCGACGAGAACACCCTCGTCCGGCTCGTCGCGGCGGCGGAGCATGGATTCCAGCATCCGATCGCCCGGGCGGTCCGGCGGCTCGCCGCCGAGCGGCAGCTTCACGTTCCCGCACCCACCGCGACTGTGGCGCAGATCGGGCTCGGCGTCGACGTCAACGTCGAAGGCCGTCACATCCTGATCGGCAGCCGGCGCTTCATGGAATCGCGCGGCGTCCGCCTGGCGGCGGCCGAGGCGGACGAGCGCGCCGCGCATCGCATCGGCGGAGCGGCGACGTTCGTCGCCATCGACGGCGAACTGGCCGGGCTGCTGATGCTCCAGGACGAGCTTCGCCCCGAGGCCAGGGACGCCGTCACCGCGCTGAAGGCCCGCCAGATGCGCGACATCATCCTCCTGACCGGCGATCACCCCGAGCCGAGCCGAGTCATCGCCGAGTCGCTCGGGCTCGGCAAACATTACGCCGAGCTGTCCCCGGAGGAGAAGGCGAAGCTGATTCGCCGGCTCAAGGAAGAAGGGCGCGTGGTGGCGATGGTCGGCGACGGCGTGAACGACGCGCTGGCGCTCGACGAAGCCGACGTCGGCATCGCCGTTCCCGGGGGTGCCGAAGTGGCCTCCGCCGCCGCGGACGTGGTGCTCATGAGCGGTGGCCTCGACCGCGTCGTGCGCGCTCTCGATCTGGCCGCGGATGCGATCGTGGCCGTACGCCGCACGGTGAACATCGCCGCCCGGGCCAGCCTGGGCGTCGTGGGACTCGCCTCGCTCGGGCTCGCAAAGCCCTTGGCCAGCATCTTGTTGACGCACGGTATTACGGTCGGCGCCGCCCTGGCGACATCCCGCCAGGGGCCGGCGGCGGCCCAGCCGGTTCGTCGGCGAGGGCAGCGCCGTCACAAAAATGTTCGTCCCTCGTCATCGAACTGACATGATGTATCCGTACCCTGGAATTGGAGATCAGGGCCTCGCGGGCCCACAGGGGAGGTGGTTCGGTGGCGCTGGTGCATCTGCTGATCGGGCTCCTGGCCGACGTCGTCTTCGAGTCCGCGGCGGCCAAGAACCGTACGTTCCAGGTCGAGATGTCGCGTTACATCGCCGAACGCGGCTTCACGCCCGGCTCGCGTACCCGCCCAGCAGCCCGCTAGCCCGCCGGCGCGCCCCCCACCCACGGGCGGCCGCGGGCGTTGCATCGTGAAAAC
This sequence comes from Candidatus Rokubacteria bacterium 13_1_40CM_68_15, assembly GCA_001917585.1. Taxonomy (GTDB): domain Bacteria; phylum Methylomirabilota; class Methylomirabilia; order Rokubacteriales; family CSP1-6; genus 40CM-68-15. The sequence continues at coordinate 8,560 of MNEG01000060.1, read as the reverse complement.
GGCTGCGCTTCGGCGTCGGCCGTCAGGGAAACGTGTTGCACTCCCCGCGGTAGCTCCGATCTTCAGCGCCCTTCCCGGCCGGGCGCGCGTCCGTGTCGAGGGACTGAGGCGACGGGCAGATGTGGCGGCCCGACTGACCGCCCGCCTCACCGGACAGCCCGCGATCCGCCGCGTCCAGGTAAGCACGGTAACCGGCAACATCCTCATCCTCTTCGACGCCTCAACGCTCGACCTGCGTGGTCTCCTGGTCGCCGTCGCCCAGGCCGCCGCGCCCGGACCAATGCCGCGCGAGGCCGCTCGCCGGCGTGCCGACGCCTGGCACACGCTGACGACCGACGGAGTCGTCCGTCGGCTCGAGACATCGATCACGGCCGGCCTCGATACCGAAGAGGCCGCAGCGCGCTTGGTCCGCTTCGGCGAGAACCGCCTGCCCGAGCCCCGACCGAAGTCGGCGCTCGAGATCATCACCGGACACGTCATGTCGGTGCCGGTTCTCGTGCTCGGCGTTGCGGCGACTCTCTCCATCGTCAGCGGCGCGATCATCGACGCCGGAGTGATCCTCGCGGTCATCGGCATCAACGCCGCGGTCGGCTACGTCACCGAGCGGCGGGTAGAGCGCGTCTTGTTGTCGCTCCAGAACGCGACGGTGCCCCGCGCGCTCGTTCGCCGGGAGCGCCAGGACGTCCTCGTCCCGGCCGCCGCGCTCGTCGTCGGCGACGTCCTGGTATTGCGGGCCGGTCACGAGATCGCCGCCGACGCCCGGCTCGTCGAGACCCAGGCGCTCGCTACCGATGAGTCCGCGCTGACGGGAGAGAGCATGCCCGTCACCAAGCAACCCCATCTGGTGTGCGCCGAAGACGCCGGGCTCGCCGATCGCTTCAACATGATCTTTGCCGGCACCGTCGTCGCGGAGGGCGCGGGACTCGCCGTCGTCACGGCGACCGGACGCGACACCGAGATCGGCCGCGTGCGGGCCCTCGTCGGCGAGACGGCGGCGCCGCCGACGCCGCTCGAACACCAGCTCGACCGGCTCGGCCGCCGGCTCGTCGCGGTGTCGCTGGCGTTCTGCGGAGGCACGCTCGTTCTCGGACTGGCGCGCGGCGTGCCGCTGGTCGAGATGCTCCGCTCCGTCATCTCGCTCGCCGTCGCCGCCGTGCCGGAGGGCCTGCCCGCCGTCGCCACCACCACGCTCGCCCTGGGCGTTCGACGGATGTCGGCGCAGCGCACCCTCGTCCGGCGGCTGGCGGCGGTCGAAAGTCTCGGCGCGACGACCGTGATCTGCGCCGACAAGACCGGCACGGTCACCGAAAACCGTATGACCGTTCACGGCTGGCATCTGTCCGGGACCGAGTACCGGTCCCCGGTGTCCGAGTACGACGCGCGCCTGGCCCGCGCGCTGGCCATCGGGGTCCTGTGCAACGAGGCCGAGCTGGCGAATGGCGGGTCGGAGATCCGCGGCAGCTCCACCGAAGGCGCGCTCCTGCGGGCCGCGCAGCACGCCGGGTTCGATTACGAACCGCTGCGGCGCCGCTTCCCATTGCTCACGGTGCGCCCGCGGCGGAACGGCGAGAACTGGATGGCCACCGTCCACCATGACGGCGAGCGCCAGCTCGTCGCCGTCAAGGGCGCCCCCGAGGAAGTTCTCGCGCGCGCGACCCACTGGCTCGACACGACGGGGGCGCAACCGCTCACGCCCGAGGCGCGGCGCGCGATCCGCGCCGCCAACGCCGGGTTCGCCGCGCGCGGGATGCGGGTGCTCGGCCTCGCCTACCGCGAGCTTCCCGGCGCCACCGAGCCCGTCTACGACGACCTGGTCTGGCTCGGGCTCGTGGCGCTCAGCGATCCCGTTCGAAGCGGAGTCCGCGAAGCGATCGCCGCCTGCCGCACGGCGGGAATCCGGACCATCCTGATCACCGGCGATCAGGCCCAGACGGCAGCGGCGATCGCGGGAGACCTCGGAATCGCGCACAACGGCCACGTGCGCGTCGCCGAGGCGGGCCAGCTCGCCGGACTCGACCGCGCCGGGCTGGCGGCGCTCGCGCGCGAGATCGACGTGTTCGCGCGGGTGACGCCGGAGCACAAGTACGAGATCGTGCGGGCGCTGCAGGCGGCGGGCGAGGTGGTGGCCATGACCGGCGACGGCATCAACGACGCGGCCGCCCTGCGCGCCGCCGCCATCGGCGTGGCGATGGGCGAGCGCGGCACCGACGTGGCTCGCGACGTCGCCGACGTCGTCCTCCTCGACGATGACTTCGGCTCCATCGTGGCGGCCATCGCCCAGGGCCGAACCATCCGCGACAACATCACGCGCGCCCTGCGGTTCCTGCTCGCCACGAACTTCAGCGAGATCCTCGTCACGCTGGGCGCGCTCGCCTTCGGTGGTGGGCGGCCGTTGTCAGCGACGCAGTTCCTGTGGATCAACCTGCTGTCCGACGTCTTCCCGGCACTGGCGCTCGCCACCGAGTCCGGCAGCCCCGACGTGATGAAGCGTCCGCCGCTCGATCCAGCCCAGCCGCTGCTCAGCAGCACCGACCTCGTCGGGATCGGCGCCGAAGCGGCGGTGCTGACGGCCACGACGCTCGCCGCCCACGGGCTCGCGCTCGCGCGGTCCGGCGACGCCGCGCGGGCCGCCACCATCGCCTTCTCGGCGCTCACGACGTCCCAGATCCTGCACGCGCTGAATTGTCGAGCGGGATCGGGCGTGGGTAGCGTGGCTCGAAGCCCGATGCTCACCGGAGTCGTCGGCGGCACCGTCGCCCTTCAAGCGCTGGCGACCCAGCTGCCGCTGCTGCGACGAGTGCTGGGCGTGACGCCGCTGGCGGGCGGCGACTTCCTGCTAGTCGGTGGCGCCGCCCTGGCCTCGCTGAGCCTCGTCGGCCTCGGGCGCTCGGCTCCGGCTCTCCGCTCGGCGGTCTAGCCGCGCTCGGGGTTGAGGTCGACCTTGAAGAGCACGGCGCCCGTGAGGTCGTGGAGCGACATCGTCATCACCTCGGTGGCGCCATCGATGACCGCCATGCCGTAGTACTGCTTGCCCTCGGACGGGGGCCGGTTCTGCTTCATCCCCGGCGGCACGCTCTGGTAGCGGACGTCGGGACCGAAGGTCTTGTCGATGTCACCCGGGCCGAACGTACCGGCGTTGATCGGCCCCGCCACGAATTCCCAGAACGGTGTGAAGTCCGTGAATTTCGCGTGCCCGGGATCGTAGCGGGTGGCCGAGGCGTAGTGGACGTCGGCCGTCACCCACACCGTATTCTTGATGCCGTTGTTCTTGATGAAGCCGAGCAGGCTCGCGATCTCGAGCTCGCGGCCGAGCGGCGCCCCGTCGTCGCCATTCGCCCACGCCTCGTAGGTGCCCTTGGGCACGTCGGCGTTGAGGTCGGGCACGACGATGCTGATCGGCATGTCGCTCGCGATCACCTTCCAGGTCGCGCGTGAGTCGAGGAGCGCGCGCTTGAGCCAGCGCAGCTGCTCGGGTCCGAGGAAGGCCGACTCGGCGTCGAGGGTTGGCTGGCGGTTCGGGGTGTTGGGCCCGCGATAGCTGCGCTCGTCGATCATGAAGACCTCGACCGACGGACCGTACGAGAACGAGCGGTAGATCCGCTCCGGATCCACGGGATCGATGCGGAAGGGGTTGTACTCGAGCATCGCCCGCTTGGCGTAGGCGGCCAGCAGCGAGGCGCTCCGCTCCGTGTAGCGCTCGTCACCGAGCGTCTGGCCGGGATACCAGTTGTTGCGCGTCTCGTGGTCGTCCCACTGGACGAGCACCGGCACCTGCGCGGTGAAGCGGCGCTTGTTCTCATCGAGCAGGTTGTAGGCGAAGTTGCCGCGGAAGTCAGCCAGCGTCTGGGCGACGTTGGCCTTCGCCTCGGTCACCACGTTCTTCCACAACGAGCCGTCGTCCAGCCGGACTTCCGGCTTGATCGGCCCGTCGGCGTAGATCTGATCGCCGGAGTGGATGAAGAAGTCGGGCTCGGCTTTCCGCATGACCTCGTAGAGCTTCATGCCGCCCCACTCGGAGTTGATACCCCACCCCTGCCCCGCCTCGTCGCCCGAGAAGCAGAAGCGGACGGTGCGACGCGCCGCCGGCGGCGTCCGCAGGCGGCCGCTCACCGGTGCGCTGAACGCCCGCACGTCGGCCAGAGCCTGGAAGCGGACCCGGTAGAAAATGTCCTGGCCCGCGGGCAGACCGCCCAGGTCCACGCGCGCGGTGAAGTCGTTCTCGGCCAGCGTGGCGGGGCCCACGATGCGATGGGCACCTTGCATTCGCTCGTTGGTCCCCCAGTCCACGATCATGCGTGACGGCCGATCGGCCCGGCTCCAGACGATCGCGCGGTCCCCCGTCACGTCGCCGCTCTGGACGCCGTGGGCCATGCGGGGCCGCGCCGCCTCCGACGGCACCGCCGCGGGCGCTGCGCCCTGGGCCCAGGCCGGGCCGCGCAAGCCGGTGGCGAGCGCGCTCACGCCAACGATCGATCCCCCCAGGAATCTGCGGCGGTTCAGCGTCATGACGGTCCTCCTCACCTTCGAGATGTCACGGCCACGCGGAGTATCGAGCGCGAACGGTTGCCGTGTGATGACGTCACCATCACGTTCCGGTGTCCCCGGCGTGTGGGGCCCTGATTAGGCACTGAGGCGATCCGCCAGGGCGCGCAGGAGCGCAGCGCCGTCGCCCTTCCATGCGCTGCCGTGCATGCAGGCGAGCGTCGTTGGCTTCTCGGAGGCGACCCGCTCCAGCAGCACGCGCGTATCGCGCGCGTGCGCGTAATAGTCCAGCGCCACACGCATCGTCTCGCTCGGACCCAGGATGTCGGCCTCCGTCAACGGCAGATCGCCCGTGCCCGGCTGCGTGAAGAGGTCGCCGCAGAAGAGCGTCCGCGTACCGACCTCGAACAGGTATCCACACTCCCAGGCGTGCGGCAGATGCGGCGTGTCGATCCAGCGCACTGCGTGGCTGCCGAGCGTGAGCGTCTCGCCGTCCCGCATGACGCGGGGCGGCCGGTCGAAGGCGTCGCCGTTGATCATCCCGTTGATGCGGCCACACAGCGGCATGGCCATCGGCGCTGTCGCGAGGAGCAGATTCAGCGCACCGCACTCGTCGTTCTCGAAGTGCGAGAACGCGACATGGCGGAGCCGCTCGACCGGCATCACCGCCGTGATCGCCTCGCGCACGAGTGGGAACATTCCGCGCGGTCCCGTGTGGAAGAGCAGCGGTTCGTCGTCCACGACCAGGTACTGGTTGAACGAAAAGCCGCCGGGCAGCTTGGTCGACGGCGTGCTGATGCGATAGATGCCGCTGGCGACCTCGTCGACGCGGGTGTTCGCTTGCGAGTTCGTGATCATGCCATCACCTCCGGGACGTCCCTCACAGTACGCCCGACGCCCAAGCCGTGGGAGCGCTCACATCGCCCTCTCGCGAAAGAAGGCGAGCATGTCGAGATCCCCGGGCGATTGACCATATTCCGTCAACGCGATCGCGGCTTCTCCTCGGAACTGCGTCCCATGATTCACGACATGAACGAGCACGTGCCACAGGACGTTCTCGAACGGAACGCCCTTGGTGGTCTTGTAGTGGAGCTTTGCGCTGAGACCGTCGTCGGTCAGGGACGCGAGGTAGGCGCGCATCTTGCGCTCTTCCTCTCCCCACCGGGCCTGCAATGCGTCGAGCGTCGGGAGCTCGCTCTCCGCCGGGAGGGCGGACACCGAGAGACCTTCCTGGCAGCGTGAGCGCCACACGACTTCGGTCCCGAGCACATGCACCAGCGCGCCGCGGAGACTCCCATGGCTGAGGCGTGCGGGAGCGGTGAACTGCTCTCGACTCACCTTCGTCGTGGCCTTCAGAACGCGGGCATTGGCCCAGTAGTTGTAGTCATAGAGCATCGTGATCTGATCTTTGGTCACGAGGTTCCTCGCCCGGCAAGGTAGAGGCCGCGGGCAAGGGCGTCAAGCGCGGTTTCTTTGGGCGCGTGAATCCTCACCGCCCCCACGACATTTCGACCGATCGTCGGTTGAGCCGTACGAAACGCACGGCGCTGAGCCACTGCAGACGGAAGTGCCGCGGCAGCTTGTCAAAGGTCCACGACCATCGCGCGTGGGCTCGGGTGAGCCCGGCCACGAGATCGCGACGAAGCCCGCCGGCGTCGCGACCGCGGAAGCGCGTGAGCGCTCCGCCGACGTACCAGACGTCGTGGGCGTCGCTTCCGCCGGTCACCGGCAGCATCCATTCGACATTGCGGAGCGCGGCCCAGGCGTCGTACACGCGCGAGAAGATCCCCGAGTTGTTCACGACCTCGACCGCGTCGAGCGGGAGATCCGGGATGAGCGCGGCCAGCGGCCGATGCCCCGCCCGGTGATGGGGAATCGGATGGAACGGGTGAGCGGCCACGGCCAGTCCGCCCTGGGCGTGGATCAGCGCGATCGTGCGCTCGGCCGTGAGCCCCGGTGGCACGGCCTCTTCGATCCAGAGCGCGAGCACGTGGCCGTTGAGCGTGCTGACCTCTTCGCCGACCACCACGTCAACGCCGAGCTCGGGATGGGCCCGAGCGAACTGCCGGGCCTCCAGCGCGCCACGGATCTCGTCGTGGTCGGTGATGGCAAGGACGTCCACACGGCCGGCCGCTGCCATCACAATGGCCTTCGGCGATTGGGCGCCGTCGCTCCAGACGGAATGAACGTGAAGATCGGCTCGTCCGGCCGACACCGCCGGGCCGGCTCGCGGCAAGACGCCGCGGAGCGCCGCTCCAACGCGCACGTGATGGCGGGGGCCGGGACTCTGGTCCATCGGCACCCAGTTTGACCATCGGCTGTGACCGCTGTGTTACGCCGCCTGTGAAGTTTTCGTGACGAGCGGCTCCTCACTCGAATTTCACCGCCTCGGCGGAGCAGCTGTGACGTACGAAAGGGCGCCTGGTCAAGGGGCGGATCGATCGAGCCCAAGAAATTTTGGGAAATGCAGCTCTGACGAGACAATGGTCTTGTGAGCAAAGACGGAGGGCGTCGCCCTCGTCGTCATGCTGGGCGCCGTGATAAACGGGCGGGCTCTCGATCGGATAGTGCCCTACGTTCGTCCCCGCGAGAAGAGATGGCTTTAGTCGACGACCGCGCAGCTATGTCGGTACGGCTGGCACCTGAACCGTCGCCCCCCGAGCACTTATGCGTGGGGCGGCGACTGAGAAAGGAGCTGTGTCATGGCGGTCGTGCACGTCTCTCCGCTTCGACCGATGCCCCCGATGCGCCGCGTGGGTCGAAGGAAAACGACTCGACTCCGCAGCACGACCAGGCGAGGTCCGATGGACGCCGCGATCTCGCGGCGTGCTGCTGAGCGTACTCACTGGCTCCGCACTGTCGTCACCGCCGTGCGGGCGGCGTGGGTGAAGATGCAGCGTCAACTTGCCAGGAGTTTCACCTCGCGGGCTCTCGCGAGCCTCGCCGGGGTCGTCCGCCTCGTGATCGACTGCGTCGCGCTCGGCGCAGTGCTCCTCGGATGATGGCGTTCGCCGGAAACGACGCGTTGTAGCACCTTGCCTTCAGGCTCAACCTGAAGGTCTCCACAGGCGAAAGACCTCGTGACGTGGCACTCGCCCCACGAGATTTTCATCTAGCACCAGCAGTCGCGTCTCTCGCTCATGCTCCACCTCCCCGAATGTTCTCCGTACTGAGTTCAGGCGCCGCAGTCTGAACGTGCTGTCTCCGGCGGGCAGTCCCGCTTCCGCTTCGTCGCCCTACGACCACGATCATCAGCAGGGACATGATCAGGAACCCGCCCGCGAGGCCAACGATCGCGAGGTCCCCTCCGGGCCAGTGGCCGCCAAGACCCTCGCCGATCCAGAATGCTCCGAAGCTTCCGAGCAGAACGCCGACGGAGAGCTTCAGCGTGTTCTCCGGGACCCGCGCCAGCGGGCGGCGGAGAGCCACCGCGGCCAGCGCAACGACGATACCCGCCGCGGCGGCTCCCAGGCTCGCCGGGACGATCATGTGACCGGCGGCCCCCACCGCGAGCACGATGAAGACCACCTCGAGCCCCTCGAGGATCACGGCCTTGAAGCTCGTGATGATGGCGATGGTGTCCCAGCGGCTCGACGTCGCGGCTCCGCTCCCGCCCAGGACCACTGTCGCGCTCTCGAACGCGCTGCGCTCGTCGTGGAGAGGGATGGCCCCTGCCGCCCGCAGCACGGCTTTGCGCAGCCAGCTGAGGCCGAACAGCAAGAGCAGAAAGCCGATGACCAGCTGCAGGACGGTGACGGGAATGACCCCGAGCGCGGGGCCGAGGATCACGACGAGCGCGGTCAGGACCGCCAGCCCGCCGGCCGTTCCCAGGAGCGCGGAGCGCCAGCCCCGCACCGTGCCGACAGCGAGGACGATCGTCAACGCTTCGACACACTCCACCAGTGATCCCAAGAACGCCGCTGTCATCGTGGGTCCGGCATGAATCCAGTCGATCATGGCGCGTCCTCCCATCGCCCCCGTCGGGCGTGCTCCTCGATTCACCCGCGACGCTACGCCCGGGCGTAGAATGCCGCAAATTCATTGTCATCACGTGGAGATGTCTCAGATGAATTGGCGA
>MNEG01000172.1 GCA_001917585.1 Candidatus Rokubacteria bacterium 13_1_40CM_68_15 | reverse complement strand
GGTCGTCCTCCGACATCTGGCGACGGATCGGCGCATCGGCGCCGGCCGAGAACACCGGCGGCGCGCCGGTGATGATCACGACGCGCGTTCCGGCATCGTCGCGCAGCTCGACGAATGCGGCGGCGAGCTCGCGCAGCATGGCATCGCTCAGGGAGTTGCGGCGGTCCGGGCGGGCGAGCGTGACGGTGGCCAGCGCACCATCACGAGCGAGCGTGACGTTGTCGGCCATGGGTGGGCGGACCGTAACACACGGGCCGCGAGGGCGCAAACCCGGCGAACGGCGTCAGCGGTGCACGGGGCGGCGGGCCGGCACGCGCCGGTACGCGCACTCGGCCATCCAGCAGCGCGCGCACTGGCTGAAGTAGTGGTCGACGCGCGCGTCGAGCCCGGCGCCGATCAGGAGCGAGATGGATTTGGCCGGAAGCATGAAGCACGCGTCGTTGAGCGACACGTCAACCATGCTGGCGGGGCAGAGGCGGAAAAGCCGGGACTGCTCGGCCACGTCCCAGGTCCCGTAGCCCGGGCTGATCCGGTTCGTGACCTTCACGCCGAGACGGACGCCGTCCCGGCAGAGCGCGTCGTTGACGTACTCGGCGAGACTCTCCACGGCCCCCGACCCGACGCTGTCGAGCATCACGGCCAGCGGAAGCTCGCGCGCGTCCCACAATGCGGACACGCGCCGCTCCAGGGCTTCGCCGATGGTGCAGACACCGGCGGCCACGCGGTCGACGCGGCCCCACAACCGCTCGATGTCAGGGATCGTCAGGGTCACCCCGCCCGCGATCAGCGCGTCGCGCGAGCGATCGGTGACATCGAGCCAGCGCACGGCGGCGCGCGGGGCGATGAGCGTGCGGCCCAGCGCCAGGGCCTCGTCGAAGAGCGCGAGCACGTCCGGGGTGGGAATGTCGATCCCGCGCTTGTAGCCCTGGAAGCGCAGGACCTCGTCGGGATCGATCGCGAGCGGGACGTCGGCGAGGACGGTTACTTCTTCCGGCGTCGGACGAGCTCCGAAATCAGCCGGATGTGCTCGGGGTTGGAGCCGCAGCACGCGCCCACGATGTTGCAGCCGGCGTCGAGCAGCGCCGGGTACTCGCGAGCCATCGCCTCCGGGCCCAGCTCGTAGGTCACGGTGTCGCCCGTCGTCACCGGCAGCCCGGCGTTCGGGTATGCGATCAGCGGCGCATCGGTGACCTTCCGCATGTCGCGGATGATGACGATGGCGCGATCGGGACCACGGCCGCAGTTCATGCCGACGACGTCGGCGCCCGCGCTCAGGAGATTCGTGGCCACGTCGGCCGCACTCTCGCCCCACATGGTGCGGTCGCGGTCGTGCATCTCCTCGTACTGGAAGAACATCGTCGCCATCACCGGGAGATCGGCCACCGCGCGGCAGGCGCGAATGGCGGCCGTCGCCTCCTGGGGAAACATCATCGTCTCGACGGCGAAGAGGTCCACGCCCCCCTCGGACAGCGCCGTCGCCTGCTCGCGAAACGTGGCCTCGTACTCCTCGTCGGTCACGCCCTCGTCGAGCGCGTAGTCCTGCGGCAGTCGGCTGGTCGGCCCGATCGAGCCGGCCACGAAGCGGCCGGCCGGGGCCGCCGCCCGGGCCAGTCGGGCTCCCTTCTCGTTCAGCTCGCGCGTGCGATCACCGAGCTGATACTCGTTGAGCTTGAGCCGGGTCCCACCAAACGTGTTGGTCTCGACGATGTCGCTGCCGGCGTCGAAGTAGCCCTGATGAATCCCGCGCACGACATCGGCGTGGGTGTCGTTCCACAGCTCGGGGCAGGCGCCGTTGAGGAGCCCGGCGGCGAAGAGCATGGTGCCGTAGCCGCCGTCGAAGACGAGCGTCTGCCCACCGCGAATGCGCTCGATGACCTCCCAGCCGCGTGCCTTCACCGGGCGACCTCGAGGCCGACGCGGAGCAACTGCTTGGCCTTGACGACCGCCTGCGTGGAATCCCTGGCGTAGCCGTCGGCGCCGATCTCGTCGGCGAAGGCCTGGCTCACGGGAGCGCCGCCCACCATCACCTTCACGCGCTCGCGCAGGCCGGCCTTGATGAGGGCGTCGATGGTGCGCTTCATGGCCGGCATGGTGGTCGTCATGAGCGCGGAGATGCCGACGATGTTGGCGCCGTGCTCCTGGACGGCGGCCACGAACTTCTCGGGCGCCACGTCACGGCCGAGGTTCACCACCTTGAAGCCGGCGCCTTCCTTCATCATCGCCACGAGGTTCTTGCCGATATCGTGGAGATCGCCCTGGGCGGTGCCGATGACGACGACGCCGAGATTGTCGTCGGGCCGCGCCGCGGCGGTGACGAGCGGCTTGAGCAGGTCGAGGCCGGCGTACATCGCGCGGGCAGACAGGAGCACCTGGGGGACGTAGTACTCGTTGCGCCGGAACTTCTCGCCGACGACGTCCATGCCCGGAATGAGTCCCTTGAAGATGAGATCCTTCGGATCCATCGCGAGGTCGAGGCCTTCACGCGTTTTCTTGGCGACCGTATCCTTGTCGCCGAGGATCAGCGCTCTCGCCATCATCGGATAATCGAAGTCGCTCGCGCTCATGTCGCTCTCGGTTCTAACACAGGGGTCCCGGGGCGGCAAACCTTACCGATCTTTGTGGCCGCTCACGTACTCGCCGATGACGGGTCCCCTGTCGGGCTCGACGGCGGTGAACGCGATGCCGGCGAGATCGCCGCGTCGCCAGACGATCTTGCCCTGGGCGGCGAGGGTCTTGGGCAGCATCCCACCGTCGCAGCGGATCTCCAGCTCCAGCCCGGGCGGCCAGTCCTCGGGCAGACCGCTCACGGACACGCCGCCCTCGCCCACGTCGCACGTGCGCACGACGCACGTGCGGCCGCCGTCCACCGCCACCAGCGTCGCGGCCGTCGTCAGCGTCGCCCTCGGGTACTTGCGGATATCGGCGGGAAGGACGGCGAAGATCTTCACGGGCAACGTCTTGCCTTTGACGGCGACCGCGCCCAGCTCGCGGGTGAAGAACCGTCCCTTCACGGCCTCGGCCGTCGTCTCGCTGACGATGATGCTGGTGCCGTAGTCCTTGGTCAGGCCCTCCAGACGGGACGCGAGGTTGACGGTGTCGCCGATGGCCGTGTACTCGAGACGCTGGCGGGAGCCCATCGTGCCCACCACGGCCTCGCCGGTGTTGATGCCGACACCGTTGCGGATCCGCACGCCCAGCTTGGCCTCCCACCGCGCGGACACCGCCAGGGTTCGCTCCTGGAACTCGAGGCCGGTCAGGATGGCCTTGGCCGCGTGGTCCGCATCCTCGAAGGGCGCGTTGTAGAGGGCCATGATGCAATCACCGATGTACTTGTCCACGGTGCCGCCGTGGCGGAAGACGACCTCGGTCATCTCCGTGAGGTACTCGCGCAGCATCTCGGCGACCTGCTCGGGCTCGACCTTCTCCGAGATGGAGGTGAATCCGCGGATGTCCGAGAAGAGCACGGTCACCATGCGGCGGCGCGAGCCCAGCGACACGTCGGCGCGATGACGCACGATCTCGTTGAGCACCGCCGGGGAAAAGAACTGCGACAGGCGCCGCCGCTCCCGTTGCTCGCGGACGTAATTGTCGACGACCGTGGCGCCGTAGCCGAGGACGAGCGCGAACGTGATGCCGATCGCCTGGAACCACACGTGCCCGAGGGTGAAGGCCGCTACCGTCGCGGCCGCCAGGGCCGCCCAGACCAGCACCACTGCCACGAACGCTCGCACGACGCGCAGCCGGGCGGCCAGGCCGGCGGCGGCCAGCGCCGCGATCGCCATGCCGACGAGACTCACGACGCGCGGAACGGGGAGGATGCGGTCGCCGCGGACGAGCGTGTCGATGACGTTGGCGTGGATCTCGACTCCCGACATGTTGCCGGTGGACGCGAAGGGTGTCGGGAATACGTCGTGGAGCACCACGCTCGTCGGTCCGATGAGCACGATGGCGTCCCGGAACGTCTCCGCCGGCACCTCGCCACCGACGACGCGGTGATAGGGGACCCACGGAAACGTCCGCGGGCCGCCGCGGAAGTTGATGATGACCTCGTCCACCGACGGTCGAGGAGCCGCCGGCAGCCCGCCAGCGACCGCGAGGCGATGCAATTCCCAATCGAACGCCGGCTCCCTGGTCGCTCCGAGCACGACGTAGGAAGGCGCGCGCCGGAGGTGGGCGTCCACATCTGGATACATGTTGATCGGCGCCACCGCGGCCGCGCCGCGACGGATTTCCGGCAGCGGCATTGTGCTCGCTGACTTTTCGGGGGCGAGGTTGCCGATGTACTCCACCGTTTCGGTCCGGGCAGCCGCCAGGACGACGTTACCGGCGCGGGCCACGGCCGCTGCCAGCGCGGCGTCGTCACCGGCACCGCGCGCCGACGGCTCCGGGAAGAGGACATCCACGCCGATGGCGAGCGGATGTCCCGCACTGATGATGTCCAGGAGCCGGCCGTGCAGCGCCCGCGGAAACGGCCAGGGAAGGTTCAACTCGTCGAACGAGTCTTCGTCGATGGTCACGATGATGATCGGCGCCGTGGGCGACCGCTTGCCGCGCAGCTCGAAGAGACGATCCAGCGTGCCCAGCTCGACCGTGTCGAGCCCGCCGATCAGGGTCAGGGTGATCATCACCAGGGCGGCAGCCCCGCCGGTGATGAGCGTACGCAGGCTCGGCACGTCAGAGAACGACATCTAGCCGACTATACGGCCAAGGGGTGACGCGGGGGGAGGGTCGGCTGGCTAAGAGCGTCCGGTGTCTCGGGGTTGCACCTGAATCGCCAGTTTTTCCCTCGGCGAGCGGACCACATAGGCAAAAGGCGGCTCTTTCAGGCTAAATCCGAGGACGCACCGCGGTCCACCGTCCGGGCGGTCATTGACCGCCACGAGGATCGCACCCAGATGCGGAGCCTGATCGATCGGGCGCGTCACCTCCCACGACTGCGGCACCGACAGCACCTGGACGGAGATCAACCTGGATTCGTCGGCGTCATAGAAGTAGCTCAGGTCGAAGACTCCTCGCTTGCCGCCATCGAGAACGATCTTGAACACGTGAAGGCCGCTCCTGAGCACCTGGTGAACGAGCGGCTCCCGCGTCAGATGTAAGACAAAGGCGGCTTCGAGCATCGCTTCGCACTTCAGCTCCTCGGCCCTCGCGGACGTGCCGTTGCCCCGGATGGCGTCGAGCTCCATGGTGAGCGTTTTCAAATGGTCCCCGGCCTCGGATGCCCGCGCCTTCCACAGCTGCGATGCCCCCACTCGCGCTTCGACGTGTTGAGTCCCCGTAACCGCGAGAAGGTTGAGAATTACGGCAGCGGCTGCGCCTTTCAGTGGTCGCATAGTCGTCCCTGCGTCATCGCGCCATTGTTGTGGCAACGAGAGCTGCGATCACTCCTACTCTCTTGCAAGCGGTACGCCACGCTGGCGGCGAGCACCGTCTCATCATCTTTCCAAGCTAGCCCGCGAACCGCCGGGGACCATCAACATTTCAGTGGGGGGACGCCGGAACGACGAGGGGGGGGCCGGGAATTGTTACGACGTTACGCTAAGTGTGTGACGAGACGGGAAGAAGTGCTAGTCTGGATCGGATATGAAGCTTCGAGTGCTCGGCGCCTTCGGAAGCGAAGGGCTGGGCCAGCGTCCTTCGGCCTTTCTCGTCAACGACCGTGTCCTGGTCGACGCCGGCAGCGTCAGCGGCGCTCTCACCGTTCCTGAGCAACTCGAGGTCGAGCATGCGCTCATCAGCCACTCGCACCTCGATCACGTGACCGGGCTCGCCTTCCTGTCGGAGACGCTCGCATGCTGCGGCGCCCGGCGCCCGGTGACGGTGGCCAGCACGGAGCCCATCGTGGACGCCCTGAAGAAGTCGGTGTTCAACAACGTGGTGTGGCCAGACTTCGCTCGGATTCCCGACGCCACCACCCCGGTGTTGAAATACCGGACGCTGGTCGAGGAGGCCGAGCAGCGCGTGGGCGAGCTCTGGGTGACGCCTGTCGCGGTGACGCACACCGTTCCCACGGTTGGCTTCGTCATCCACGACGGCACGCGGGGGTTCGTGTATTCCGGTGACACCGGTCCGACTCAGGCCTTGTGGAGCGCGGCACGCGGTCTCACCAGCATCCGTGCCGTCATTCTCGAGTGCGCCTTCCCTAGCCGCCTCGCTGCCCTGGCCGAAGCCGCCCGTCACATGACGCCCGCACTGATCCAGCGTGAGCTGGACAAGCTGCCGCCCGATGTCCCGATCTGGATCTATCACGTCAAGCCGCAGTTTTTCGAGGAGACCGCGGATGAGCTGTCGCGGCTCGGTGGCGGGCGCGTCATGATGATGGAGCAGGACAAGACCTACTCCCTGTAGTTCATTTATCAGGGCACGGGCACCCGGGCTATCGCCACGCCCGTGCCCCGCCGCAATCCCGCTAGCGGCTTCCTTTTCTCGCCGATCTGAGTCGCGACGGGACGCAGTCCACGGGGCATCCCGCGCGCACTGAACGGGTCGGCCGATCCTGCCCCACACCAACCGCGCCCGATATGACAGGTTACGAACTGCCGCGAGAGATCAAGTCCCGCGCGATGTCTCACGCGACCGCGGCGGGGGCGTCAGGGGTCGGCGGGCAGCAGGACGACGGTGTCGGAGGAGACTTCGACACGGACGCGGTCGCCCACCCGGAAGAGGGCGGTGTCGGTCGCCGGCAGCTCCACACGGACCGGAGTGCCGGTGCGGATGTCGATCTCGTAGAGGTAGCGGGCACCTTCGAAGACACGGAGACTGACGGTTCCTGGGATGCTCGGGCCGCGGGCCATGGCGGTGTCGATGATCGACAACGTCTCCGGCCGCAGAACGAGAACGCCGGGACTGCCTTGACGGAAGGCGCCGATCCCGGCCACCGGGACCCGGTCCCCCGCTTCCGTCGCGACGACGACGCCGATGTCGCGCACCTCCACCACCTTCACCGGTAGGTAGTTCGCCGGCCCGAGCGCCTGGGCGACCGCCCGGCTGGCCGGACGACGATAGAGTTGCTCTGGATCACCGACTTGCAGGAGCCGGCCGTTCTCGACGACGCCGATGCGGTCCGAGAGCGCAAGCGCATCCGCCGCGTCCCGCGTGGCGCAGATCGTGGTCACCGCGAGGTCCCGATGTAAGCGTGCGAGCTCGAGCCGGAGGATCTTGCGAGCGCCAGGATCGAGGTGGGCCAACGGCTCGTCCAGCAGCAGCACCCGGGGCTCCATGGCGAGCGCGCGGGCCAGCGCGAGGCGGCGGCGCTGCTCGAGCGTGAGGTCGTCCGGCTTGCGCCCGGCGACGTCGCTCAGACCGAGGCGCCGCAACACGGTGTCGATGCGCTTGGCCGTGTCGTCAGAGCCGACACCGGCCAGGTCGAGGCCGAAGGTGACATGTGCCCGAACGTCGAGATGCGGCCAGAGCGCGCCCTGATGAAAGACGTAGCCGATGTCGCGTCGGGCCGGCGGGAGATGCCCGATATCCTCGGCGTCGACGATCACGCGGCCGCCGCTCAGTGGCAGAAATCCTGCGATGGCGCGCAGGATCGCGGTCTTGCCGGAGTGCGGCGGCCCCACGAACGTGAAGAACTCACCATAGCGGACGTGGACCGAGATGGCCTCGAGGAACGGCGGGGTACCCGTCGCGCTACGCATCTCCTCGAGGCGGATGTCGACCAGGGGCCGGTTGGTCGGTCGTTCCGGCATCAGAAGGCACTCGACCGGCGCGCGCGACGAGCCAGCGCCAGTGGCACACAACTGAGGCCGAGGACGGCCAGGATCACATACACCGCCGAGGCCGGCGCCCACGCGAGCATCATCGTCGCCACCACCGGCCCCAGGAAGCCGGCCGCGATGCGGGCGGAGTTGATCACACCGATGACCTGACCGCTGCCGTGTTGCGCGATGCGCGCCACCACCAGCGGAAAGACCGGCGTGATGAAAAAAACCTGGAGGAAGCGCAGCGCCCCATAGGTCCATACCGATCGTGGCACCGCCAGCGCTGCCAAGCAAAGCGACGATCCTGTGAGCAGGCCACCGATGACCAGGCGATCGGAGCCCAGATCCCCGAGCCGTGGGGAAAGGACAGCGCCGAGCGCCGCGGCGACGCCGGACGCGAAGATCACCAGGCCCCCGACCTCGAGCGTCGCGGCGGGCGCGACGCCGAGCGACGGCAGCACTTGAGGCAGGATGGCCGGCAGGAAGAAGACGTGGATGTTGGCGCCCAGCATGATCAGCCCCACGGTGACCAGATCTCCCACTCGCACGCTTCCCTGCTGCTCGCCACGCGGGCTGGCATCGGCGGACTCCGGGGCCAGCCAGCCCGCTAGCAGTGCACAGCCGAGCAGGATGAGGCCGCCCACGACGAAGGACGGGCGGAACCCGATGCGCGCGGCGATGAGCGCTCCTGCAAGCGGGCCAATGACCTGCCCGATCGTCATACCGAACGGCACGGCTGCCACCTGACGGCGCACGGTAAAGGCGTCTCCGGCCCGGCCGGCCATCATGAACGCAAACGTCGACGCCGCCCCCATGACGCCGAGCACGAGGCGGGCGACGAAGAGGCCCGGCAGCGTGGTGGCCACCGCCATCCCGAAGAAGGCCGCGCCTTGAAATGCCTGGACGGCCACGTACAGTCTTCGGGGGCGATGGGTCTCGGCGTACCGCCCCCACAGCGGCGCCGTCAGCACGGTGACCAGCGGCGAGATGCCGAGGATCCAGCCCGTCCAGCGCAGCGTCGATGCGGCGTCGCCTTGACTGATCGTTCCGATGTAGAACGGGAGACTCACGTAGACGAACGACCACGAGAAGGTGCCCAGGAACATCGCGAGCGGGATGATGTGGTGCTTCAGGCGGTCACGACCGGAACGCCCGGAGTCCCGGGCCGTCAGGCTTCATCCGGGCGGGCGGTGATGGCGCGGGGTAAAAATTGAGCGCCGTCCGCCGACGCGCTCGGGAACGTCGACGAACGGCGCTGTTCGCTGCTGACTCCGGAATCAGCGGGCGACGGGGAGTGGAATTGCAAAGACCCGGCCGTGGCAAAAAATCGCGGAATTCAGCGAGTTCTGGCGTGGCAACGCCCCGTCCCACGTGCAAACCGTCAATCCTCGCGACGTGACCTTTTCACCTAGTCGAGCATGCAGAAGCCGTGGCGTCGATGCCGGGGTGCCGTCGAACCTGCTCCCGTCGGTCGCAGCGGCCATCGCGGCGCCATTCTAGCGGGCGCGCGGCTGCAGATCACGGCAAAACGCAGCGGCGCCTCGCGGGGCGGCGCGGTATCACGACTGCCCTTCGTGCCGCGCGATCTGACGGACCCGATTCGGTTGCGCCTCCTCACCTACGCAGCGATCAGCCTGGCCCTTGGTGAGCGGGAGGGCGGCCGACGCAGAATCGAGGAGAGCGAGCTTCTGAACGCGGTGTGGTGTCGGCGAGCTCGGGACAGCAGCTAGGCCTGGTGTTTCCCTATGACACAAAAGCCCTGGGCTTCGATTCCTAGCGCGACGTTGAACTTGCTGCGGTAGATGAGGGCCGCTGTCATGGCGTTCTTCTGCGCCGGGTGCCTCGCGAACGTGAAGCTCGGGCCGTCGGTCAGCAAGGCGCGCGCTCGGCGCGTAATCGACGCGATGTCTTCAAGACAGCCAAGTTGCCCGCTTCGCCAATCCGCACTTCATCACCGACGACCTCGACTTCGGGGCAGTTGGTGCACATGGGGCACAGTGACATCTTCATGGTTTCGTCCTCCTCTTGTTCAGTCCGTTGATGTGCTCGATGTGAGGGCAGACGAGTGCCTTGCTCGCCCGCTGCGACGGCCAGCGCCTCAACAGCGCCCGCAGACCATGACGAACTTCTTGTAGATCGGCGAGCGTCTTATCAAGCTCGCCAAGGGCATAAACTCGCTATCGCCGCTTGATAGCTGGAGCTCTCACATTTTTTTTGCCAGACGTCGCGGGTCCCCTCCGTAAACTGGCCCGGATAGAGGTCGCACCATCATTTTCTTTGTCGTATTCGCCGTGGGATTGCTTGCGGCTCCGGTCGTCTGGGCCGAAGGCACGGACGACGTCTACGGCGAGTTCGTCTATCCGCTCGTGACGCGGCGACCGTTCCTCGACCGCGAGTTCGAATTGCGGGTCGACCACGAAAAAGGCCCGGCGGGCCGGGTCACCGAACTGCGCGGCTCCCTCGAGATTCCCGTTCTGCCGCGCTGGCGGGTGGGGCTGGAGATTCCGCTGGTATTCACCGACCCGCGCGATCAGCGATCGATGGGTGGCGTCGGCGATCTGACGCTCGAGAACAAGTTCCTCCTCCACAAGTTTGGGGAGCGTCCCGGGCAGGTGGCGGCCGGCTTCGAAATACGGCTGCCTACCGGCTCCGAGCGTCGTGGCCTCGGTGGCGAGGCGGCGATCGAGCCGTTTCTCACAGCCGGCATCGCGTTCGGCGCCTTCGATTTCATGGCCGAGATCGCCTACGACGTCAACATCAACGCCAACGTGCCCAGGCCCAACAGGCAGGAGCTCACGGCAGGCGTGGCGACGGGCTATCGGCTGAGTCGCTGGTTCTTGCCCCTGCTGGAGGTGACGACCCGCACGGTGACCCGCGGGGGAGAGGACGACCCGCTCTTCCACGCAACCCAGGTCTCGCTAACGGCATCGAGCTCCCGGTGACGCAGGCCAGGGCATTCGACTACGCCCTACGCGCACGCTTCATCCGTGAGTTCTAACGCTTCGACGATGGTGACGCGATGAAGATGCTTGAACGCGGCTCGCGTAACCGCGGCACTTAGCGACGACGTAAGCGGGATCGTGAGCCGCGATGGGGCCGACACGCCGAGAGCTCGAGACAACGCAAGAGGCCGCGCGGCGCGCGCCCCGCGACGCGGCCAACTCGTGAAGCGTGCTATCCTCCCTGACCGCGCGTCAGCGCCCCTTTGAGCTTCCCCTCCCACTGGCGGAGCGCGCGCTGGAGCGAGAAATTCCCGCCCTTGAGGTACCACTCGCGGCGCGAGAAGATTTCGATCGCGCCGTCCGCCAGGTAGCGGTCGGCGTCCGTAACGCCGCGGCGGAGCGCCTCGACGGCCCGCGCGCTCGTCAGCGGGTCCGGGAGCACCCAGGCGCAGAACTCGCCGCTCTCCAGCCCAACCTTGAAGAACCGGATCAGCGTGGCGAGCAGATCAAGCGTGCGTCTCGTAGAAGTGACAGCAGTGCGCAACATCGAGGGCGCCACCTCGGCCGCGGAGGTCCTGGATCGCACGGGCGTGATCATCGAGATCTTCCACCTGCACGCCTCGAGCCGGCCGGCGCAGCTGCAGGTCGAGATCGCTCGGCTCACCTATGTGGCCCCTCGGTTGCGCGAGACCGGCGGCGCCGA
>MNEG01000110.1 GCA_001917585.1 Candidatus Rokubacteria bacterium 13_1_40CM_68_15 | reverse complement strand
ACGACCATGCCGCTTGACGTCGGCAGTCATATCAACGTTGCCTACGACCCCTGGCCCGCCACATGCTCCACGCGGTGAGCCGGCCGCGGAGCGCGGCCATCAGGAAGCGCCAGGTCATCTCGAGCTTCCGCCGGCGGAGGCTCTCCTCACCGAGGGCGACCCTCGCCAAGAGCCGACAGAGCCGCGCGTCGGCGGCGGCCGCGCGGATGATCGAATCGACGAGCGCTGGATTGGCGAAGATGCGCCGCTGGATGCGGACGGCGTCGCTCAGCTCCTCGCCGATCTCTCGCTGCCAGCGGGTCTCGTAGGCGCTCAGGCGCCCGGCCGACAGGTCGCCGTCCTTCAGCGCCTCGGCCAGGGTCAGCCCGGCGTGCTCTCCCGTCACCATCGCGTAAAAGATCCCCTCGCCCGTGTACGCGTTGACGAAGCCGCCGGCGTCGCCGCAGACGACAGCGCGATCGGCGGCGGTGCGTGCGAGCGGGCCGCACAGTGGCAGCCGGTAGGCCTTGAAGTTGTCGGGATTCGAGCTGCCGCGCACCACACCTTTGGCCGACATCTCCTGCAGGAAGCGCGCGTGATGCTCGTAGGGCGCGCCGCCCAGCGTTTCCTTGAAGAACGGCAACAGGAAGCCGACGCCGGCGTCGACGCAACAGCGCTTGGGAAAGACGTAGCCGTAGCCCGGCCACCCCTTGTAACCATAGGCGACATAGATGGCGTCGGGATCGGCCACGCCGAGCTCCTCGAGCGGCGTCTCCTCCATCGTGTCGATGGCGAGCTCGGCGTTGGTGAAGCCGTGCGTGAGACCGGCCGCGCGGGCGACGATGCTGTTGACACCGTCGGCGCCGACGAGCGCGCGCGCCGTGAGCCGGCGGCCGTCAGCACAGCCGACGGTGACGCCCGTGTCGTCCCGCTCGATGGCCACGATGCGAGCCCCTTCGATCACCCGAGCGCCGGCGTCTTGCGCGCAGCAGAGCAGCGCGGCGTCGAAGTCGATCCGGCGGAACGTGAGGTAGAGAGGCTCCTCGAGCGTCGCCAGGACCGACGCTCCCGACGGCGCCTCCATCATGACCTTGGAGATCTCGTGGATGGGGACGCGCTGCTCGAGATGGCGCATCAGCTCGGGAAAGCGGCGACGGACGCCGTGACGGATGCCGCCACCGCATGGCTTGTCGCGCGGAAACACCTTCTTGTCGAGAAGGACGGTCGAGACGCCCCGTCGAGCGAGCGTCATACCGGCCAGCGAGCCTGCCGGCCCACCACCGATGACGAGGACGTCGGCGTCGTACGTCGTGATCTGCGAGGTCACTCCCGAGACTTATCGGGCAGAGCCCTCGAAAGGTCAAGAGGCGCCTGGCGACGACCGCCAGGCGCCTTCTGCCCTTGCTACGCCTGTTGCGC
This sequence comes from Candidatus Rokubacteria bacterium 13_1_40CM_68_15, assembly GCA_001917585.1. Lineage (GTDB taxonomy): Bacteria > Methylomirabilota > Methylomirabilia > Rokubacteriales > CSP1-6 > 40CM-68-15. The sequence continues at coordinate 9,908 of MNEG01000110.1, read as the reverse complement.
TCTTAACGACCGCGCTTGCGCCAGCGCGCGATCACCGTTCCTGCGGCACCCGTCGCGAGAAGCACGAGCGTCGCGGGCTCGGGCGTCGGCGCCGGGCCTGGATCGGCCGGAGCCGGACCTGGATCGAGCACCGGACCCGGATCGGGAGCCGGAGGAGCCGGAGGATCCGCCACCGGAGCGGGCGGAGGCTCGGGAGCCGGCGGGTTGTTGGCCGGCGGTGCCGGCGGCTCGGGAGCCGGAGGATTGTTGGCCGGCGGTGCCGGTGGCTCGGGCGCGACGGCCGGATCCGGGATGGTCGGAGCCTCGGGCGCCTCCACTTCTCCCGCACCATGCTTGGCCCAGCTGGTTCCGGTTGCGGCGACGAGACCCACCACGGTAAGAGCGACAGACGTGCGTCGAACCCAAAGGGCGAACTCACTCATGAATACTGCCTCCCCACTCCAATTTCGCCCCAGCCTGTGCCGAGAGCAATCGTCGTGCCTTCTCTGAAAATCTTGAAAACCGCGGTGACGGCGACGGAGGCGTCTTCCTTTCGTTAGATTTTGCGTCAGCGCTCGCTACGCGCGTCGAGGCCTGTCGACATCAACTCCGCGCGAGACAAGGGTTCGCGCCTCACGACGGCTGTCGCTGTCAGCGGAGGGTCCTCGCATTCCGCGTCGGAAACGTTTATGGTTTTTCGCTCCGCGCGATCCGGCCCCGTCGTCACCCGCGCACGCTCGAGAATTTCTTCGCCTCTATCAAAGGGATAGGACGCAGCGTGGCTCGTGGCGTGCCGTGGCATGGTTCCTGCCACAACGCGGGGTGGTGATGACAGAGCGATTCCGTAGTGGAGAGCTCGGCCCTGGTGGAGCCGCGGGTGAGACCGACGGTGCGCACCACGGTGCCGTGTGCGCCATCGACGCCGGCCTGGATCACGCGAGCGCGCGCGTGCTCGGTGTGACGGAACGTGAGATCGAGCGATGCCTCAGGACGCGAGAACGGGGAAACGTCCTCGTCTCGAACGGTCAAGAGGCGCCTGGCGACGATGCCGCCAGGCGCCTTCTGCCCTTACAACGTCTGCCGTGCTGTCAACGACCGCGCTTGCGCCACCGAGCGATCATGGTCCCAGCGGCACCCGTCGTGAGAAGAACCAGCGTGGCCGGCTCCGGCGTCACCAGGGGATTGCCCTGGTCGTCGACGTTGACCGGCGGAGGACCGGCTGGCGGATTTCCCGGAGGGTTGCCCGCTGGCGGATTGCCGACAGGGATCCAGTCCGAATCGATCAAGGGCATCGAACCACGTGCCGGGTCGTCGCCCGCCGCGTGGTTGTCTTCCATCATCGGCGCCTCGGCACCATCGTCATCACCGTCGTGGTACGGCTCGTCCGCATAGCTGACTCCAGCGGCGAGGACGACCACGGCGAGAGCGACGAACATACGTCTGACCCACAGGACGAAATCACTCATTATTGTTTCCTCCTCTTCGATCTCGCCCCGTAGATCACAAGAGCAATCCTCGTGCCTCCCCTCAAAATCCTGAAAACCGAGATGACGTCCATCGAGGCATCGTCCGTCAGTTAGATTTTGCGTCAGCGCTGCCCACGTCCCGAGCCCGGCCGCGACATCAAGTCATCAATAGAGAAGAGATCGCGTTCCACGGCGCCCGTCGCCGTCGAGAGCGATCGCGCGCATTCGACGTCGGAAACATTTATGGTTTGCCGCGCGCGCCGACGTGCACGCGTCGTCGCGCGTGCGCGCACGAAGCTTTTTTCGGATGTATCAGAGGGATAGGGCGCGCGGCGCGTGGCGGACATACGTGGCACGGTTCCTGCCACGACATTCGCGCATGACGACAGAACCTCTCCTGGGCGCCCTGCTCCTGCTCATGACATCGACGCCGGCGGCCGTCGCCGCTCCGGCGCCTTTCGAGCCAACGCCCGCGATCGATCTCCAGCTCGCGGATCCGGAAAAGATGTCCGAGAAACTCCGTGGCGCCGTGGCGTCGCTCCAGCGGGGCGATACCAGTCGCGCCGCGTCCGAAGCCCTGGCCGTGCTGCGGGAGGATCCTGGCTTCGCGGCCGCTCACGAAGTGATGGGCGCGGTCGCGATGTTGAAGAACGACTGGAGGGAGGCGGAGCGAGAGCTGAGCGAAGCCGTCCGCCTCGACCCCAAGAGCGCGACGGCGCTGACCAAGCTGGGCAGCACGCTGCTCGCCATGAACAAGCTGACCGAGGCATCGGACGTGCTCCGGAAGGCGCTGGCGATCTCGCCCGGCAAGGGCACCGCCCAGCGAAAGCTCGCCGCCATCGAGATTCGCCAGGGCCGGCCGGCTCAGGCGGTCGTCGAGCTTCGCGAGGGCATCAAGGCCTCGAAAGGAACCGACCGCCTCACGAAGTATTTCCTGGCGAGTCTCTACCTCGAGATGCGCCAGTCCGCCGACGCCGAGCAGCTCACGAGGGAGATCGTCCGAGACGAACCGCGCTGGCAGCCCGGCCAGGTCCTGCTCGGGATCGTAAAGCTCGACCAGGGCAAGATCGACGAGGCGCTGCCGCTCCTCCAGAAAGCCGCCCAATACGTTCCGAGGAGCGCCTGGTCGCGGTTGACCGCTGCGGCGAAGCACCGTGCGGCCGGGAACTTCACGGAGTCGGTCCGGCTCCTCGAGCAGGTGACGAAGGATCGGCCGGACTGGGCGCTGGCCCACTTCGAGCTGGGGGAAACATTCTCCGCGCTCAAGCAGTTCGATCGCGCCCGGCAAGCGTACGCCAAGGCGAAGCGAGCCACCGCAACGACCGAGCCGAGGACGAAGATCGAGGGCGGAGACCTGAGCATCCTCATCGGCGTGGCCGACACGTATGCGTGGCAGGCGAAGCGCCAGGCCGATCCGGCGGCGCCGACGTTGAAGGCTTCCCGCTAGTCCGCCATCCGTGGTAGGCGAGGATCGCCGCGCTGGCCTGACTGACGATCAGCCCGGCCAGCCAGACGATTGAGACGGCGCCGCGGTCGCCGCTTCCGCGGATGAGCGCCGGGCCGTGGTCGGCGAGCGCGCCGGCCACCCAGACGATCCCGGCCACGAGCGTGATCAGCCAGCCCGGCCGTCGACCGCTGCCGACCAGCACGAGCCCCAGCATCTGCACGGCGAGAAACGCGCCGAGCAACGCCGGGCCGACGGGCGCCGTGCCGTCGCTGAAGTCCTCCACGACGTGAGACACGATGAACGGCAGTCCGCCCAGCGACACTCCGATCGTCACCGCGCGTAACACCGGCGCCGCGGTCAGTCGATGTCGACTTCGGGGTGGAGGTTGATCGCGTCGGGAAGGGTCCGGCCGGCTCCACGGAGCGCCTCGACGTTGCGCCGGATGCCGTCGTGGTAGCAGGCGACGAACCGGCTGACTTCGATCCGCGTGTCCTGGTCGGTGAAGATGGCGACGTCGCCGTTCTGGAAGACGCGCTCGACGTGGACGGTGAGGTTCCGCCGCTCGCAGTCCCGCGCGGCACTCCAGTACACGGCTGTCCGTGACACTGGCTAGCCCTTGAGGCCGCCGGCGCCCCATCCCTGGATCAGGTAGCGCTGGACGGCGACGAAGACCCCGATCGTCGGGACCGTGATGACCACGCCGGCCGCCATGATCATCCCCCAGTCCACGATCGTCGCGTTGAACAGGTCGTTGACCCCGACGGGCAGCGTCTTCAGCTCGTCCGAGGTGATCAGCACGAGGGCGAAGAGGAAATCGTTCCAGGCCAGGATGAACGTGAAGATGCCGGCGGCGATGAGCCCGGGCAACGCGAGCGGCAACGTCACGTACCAGGCGGCCCGCGCGCGATTGGCACCGTCCACCATCGCCGCCTCTTCCAGCTCGAGCGGCACGCCCGCGAAGAACGCCCGCAACAACCACAAGCAGAAGGGCAGGCAGAAGGTCGTGTAGGACAGCACCAGCGCGACGCGCGTGTTCACGAGGCCGAGCTGCCGGACGAGGATGTAGAACGGGATGATGATCATGATGGGGGCGAACATGTACGTGGCCAGGATCAATCGGATGACGGTATCGCGCCCGCGGAAGCTGAAACGGGTGAGCGCATACGCCCCGGCGGCCGACGCCCCCAGCGTCACCACGACCGTGGCCAGCGACACGATTACCGAGTTCTTGAAGTAGACGGCGAAGTTGGTCTCGGCGAGGAGCTGGACGAAGTTTCCCAGGGTGGCGTGGCGCGGCACGAGCGTGGGGGTCGCGAAGATCTCTCCCGACGGCTTGAGCGAGGTGGACAGCATCCAGAACAGCGGAAACGCGCCCAGCAGCAGGAGCACACCCCCCGCCCCGTAGAGCCCGGCCGCCCGTCCCAGGCGTCGCCCGCTCACGCCGCGGCCTCCTCGTCGCGCAGCACGCGGAAGTAGAACACGGTGGCCACCAGCAGCATGACGAACATGATCACCGCCAGCGCCGCCCCCATCCCCGCTTGCAAGTACGTGAACGTGCGCGCGTAGGCGTACACGGGCAGCGTCCGCACGTAGCGGCTCACACCGCCTTCACCGGCCATCAGCCAGACCGTGTCGAACTTCGTGAACATCCAGATGCTGCGCAGGAGCACGATGACGAAGAGCACGCTGCGCGTGTGGGGCAGCGTGACGTGGAGGAAGCGCCGCCAGGCGCCGGCGCCATCGACGGTGGCCGCTTCGTACAGCTCGGGGGGGATAATCTGCAGGCGCGCGAGATACGTCACCACGACGAAGGGGAAGAACTGCCAGACGCTGGTCATGATCAGCGACGTCATGATCCAGTCCTTGCCCAGCCAGGGGACGGGACCCCGCGTGATCCCGCCGGCAACGAGGAGGTGGTTGACGAGGCCGTAGGAGTCGTTGAGCAGCCACTTCCACAGGATCACGGCCACGATCGTCGGGATCATGTAAGGAAACAGCACGACGCCCCGCAGCACGCCCCGGCCCCGGAACGCCTCGTTCAGGAGCAACGCCGCCAGCACGCCGAGGATGATCTGGAGCACGATCGTCACCCCGGCGTACACCACGCCGTAGTGGACGCTCGACCAGAACTCCGGATCGCCGGCGAAGTACTCGTAGTGGCGCAGTCCGACGAAGGCCTGGGCGGGCAAGAACGCGTGCTTGTCGAAGAGCGAGAGCCAGAGGTTGTAGAGGATCGGGTAGACGACGAGGCCGGCGATGAGGAGCAGCGACGGCGCCAGCAGTAGCCAGCCGGCCACGGCCTGGCGCCGTCGCTTCACGACCGGATCACGACCAGCGCTTGTAATTGAGCTGGGTCAGCAGCTCCTCGGCCCGTTTCTGGGCGCGGTCCGCCTCGGCCTTGGGGTTCTTCTCGCCCACCATCACCTCGATGATGAGGTCGGCGACGATGCCCGAGCCGTCCAGCTCGGCGAGGAAGGGCAGCACGTTGTCCTCGGGCCGGCTGAAGCCGATGGGCAGGAACCGGTTGTCGTTGAGTCCCTTCACCATGAAGTCGTGCCACGACTTCCACTTCTGGATGCGCGGGTGGGCCAGGTACTCCGGGTCGTTGATCATCGACTTGAAGATCGGGGTGAGGTGGATCGGTACCGTGTGACAGTACTTCATGTAGTGATCGCGCTTGTAGAACAACTGGAGAAATTCGAACGCCTCGTTCGGATACTTCGACTGGGTGAAGACGGCCCAGTTCTCGCCGTCCAGAGCAGAGATCCCCTTCGTGCCCCGGGGGCCGTGAGGCTTGAACATGGGCTGGAAGTGATCCGGGTCGCGCATGTTCTCCGGCGCGTAGCGCTCGATGTAGCCGATCGTGCGCGCGCCGCTCAGATAGGTCATCGCGATCTTGCCCGTGGAGAGCGCGGCCAGCGTGTCTAGATACTTCTGCCCCGACCAGCCGCCCGGCATGTACCGGTTGAGCTTCTGGAGGTACTCGAGCGTCGTCACCATCGCCACGCTGTTGAGCTGCGGACGCCACGTCTTGGTGTCGACCCAGCTGCCACCGTTGGACGCCAGCCACTCGGCCGGATGCACGAAGCCGATGTAGAGCTTCTCGCCCGGCATCTGGAGGCCGAAGCGCTTGCCGTCCTCGGTCAGCGCGCTGGTCAGCTTCAGGAAGTCGTCGTAGGTCTCAGGCGGCTTGAGGCCCTTGCCCTCGCGCAGGTCGCGGCGCTCGGCGATGTAGGTCGCGCCCATCGCGTGGGTGACGCCGTAGTACTTGCCGTCGAAGTACTGCAGCTTCAGCGTCGCCTCGTGGATGTCCTTCTCGCCGAGGGCGCGGATCAGCTCGTCCATGGGACGGAGCAGTCCCTTGCGGTAGAGGGACGCGGTCATGAACGGATTGAGGTGGGTCAGATCCGGCGGGCTTCCCGCCGCCAGCGCCGCGAGCAGCTTGGTGTTGAGGTCACCCCACCCGAGCGCCTGCTGCTTGACCTTGAAGCCGGGGAACTTCTTCTCGAACTCGGCGATCGAGGTGTCCTGGATCGTCTTCACCGTCTGCGGCTCGACCTCGGTGTGCCAGACCTGGATCTCGCGCACCTGCTGGCCGAGCGCGGCCGGAGCCCGACCGAGCAGGACGGCGCCGGCCGCCGTGGTCGTGAGGAACTGACGTCGTGAGGTCGGCTGTGCCATGGGCGTCTCCTCGTTGCTCCGCGAAGTGGGCGGAGTCTAGCGCGCGGCGGCCTGTTTCTTCAACCGGACGTCCTCGAGCGGGCCCGAGTAGGGAAACGCCGGGATCAGCGTGAGCCCGGATTCCTCCACGCGCGGGCCGTAGGCGCGGATGAAGCCGTTCTCCCAGATCGGGGCGAACATCACGCGCTCGGCGAGCATGCGCTGGACCTGGTGAAGGATCTCCTCGCGCTTCTTGCGATCCATCTCCTGGAGCTGCCTCTGGAAGAGGCTCTCGATCTCGGGGAACGTCCCGTAGGCGTTGACACCCTTGCTGGTGGCGTAGGGCTCGATGCGCGTGGAGGCGTTGCCGGCCGCGCCGGTGGCGCCGACGAAGACGTTCTTGAGCTTCTTGTCGCGCCAGGAGGACAGGAACGCCGCGCGCTCCATGATTCGCACGCGGACCTTGATGCCGACGGCGGCGAGGTAGTTCGCGATGGCCTCGCCCATCCCGTTGTACGGCGGGTAGGGCGTGAAGTCCCCGGCCTCGAACCCATTGGGATAGCCGGCCTCGGCGAGCAAGGCCTTCGCGCGCTTCGGGTCGTACGGATCGGGCGGGATCGCGAGCGCGAACTCCTGGTGACGGGGGACGAAGCCGCCCGTGGGCCCGGAGAACCCCAGTGACTCGGCCTCGTTGATCGCCTGGCGGTCGATGGCCAGGCTGGCCGCCCGGCGCACCCGGACGTCGGCCCACGGCGAGCCCGCCGTCCATTGCTCGGGGAACACGAGGAAGAGGAGGCCGTTGGTGCGGATCCCGGTGAGCGTGAGGCCGGGCGTACGGCGGATGTCCTCGGCGATCGGGCCGTTGAAGAAGTAGGCGCCGTCGACCTCGCCACGCTTGAGCGCCGCCGCCCGCGTGGATTCGTCGGGGACACTGCGCATCACCACCCGCTTGACGCTCGGCGTCTTGCGCCAGTAGCCGTCGAACGCCTCGAGCACCAGCTCGATGCCGGGCTGAAAGCTCACGAACTTGTAGGGGCCGGCGCCGACGGGCGCCTTGCGGAACCCGTCCTCGCCGACCTTCTCGATGTACTTCCGGGGCACGACCCAGGCCGCGCCGGACGCGCTCGTGCCGTAGAAGGTCATGAAGTCGGGCCAGGGCTCCTTGAGATGGAAGCGCACGCGGGTCGGGTCGACCGCCTGCACCTCGCGCACCCGCTCCTTGAAGAGCGGCGCCGCTGCGCCTCGGTACCGGTCGAAGGAGAACTTCACGTCCTCGGCGGTGACCGGATCACCGTTGTGGAACGTGACACCCTTGCGAAGCACGAAGTCCCACGTGCGGCCGTCCTTCGACATGCTCCACGATTCGGCGAGGCACGGCGTGTTGATACCCGCGGGCATCGGCTTGACCAGCGCGTCGTGCAGCGCGTACATGACCATGAACGGTGTGATCTCGGCGTCGGTCTCCCCGGGGTCGAGCCACCGCGACGCCAGCGTGACGTGCGCGGCCCACGTGATCGTGCCGCTCGGCTCCGCGGCGGCCGGGACGGCGAATCCGAGCGCGAGCACCGGCAGCAGCGCGAGCGTTCGGACGAACCGGCTCATGAGCGTCTCCTTCCGCGGTCAGCGAGGCGGGCGCCGTGAGTCTAGCCGGGCGCCTTCGACTGGTCAACGAATCGCCCGCGCGTACAATGAACCGATGCCCGCGTTCCTGCCGTTCGTCCGCCGCTGGTTCGATGCAACATTTACCGAGGCCACGCGCCCGCAGCGCGAGGGCTGGGACGCCATCGCTTCCGGCCGCGACACGTTGATCGTGGCTCCCACCGGCTCCGGCAAGACGCTGGCCGCCTTCCTGTGGACGCTCGACCACCTGCACCGCCTCGCCGCCGAGGGCCGGCTGGAAGACCGCGTCTACGTCGTCTACGTCTCCCCGCTCCGGGCGCTGAACAACGACATCGAGAAGAACCTGCGCGAGCCGCTCCATGGCATCCGCGCCGCCGCCGCCGAGGCCGGGCTGCGCCTGCCCGAGGTGCGCGTGGCCGTGCGGACCGGCGACACGCTCGCCGCCGCACGGCAAGCCATGACCCGGCGACCGCCCCACATCCTGATCACCACGCCGGAATCCCTCTTCATCCTGCTCACCGCGGAGCGCTTCCGTCCCGCGCTGGCCCAGACGCGGTTCGTGATCGTGGACGAGATCCACGCGCTGATGGGAAGCAAGCGGGGCGCCCATCTGGCGCTGTCGCTCGAGCGCTTGCAGGCGCTGGTCGAGGCCCACGAGCCGGGCGCCCGGCCGCAGCGCATCGGGTGCTCGGCCACGGTGAGCCCGGTCGACGATGCGCTGGCATTCCTCACGGGGACGACCGTGCGCGACCCGGCGGTCGTCGACGCCGGCTTCGCCCGGCAGCTCGATGTGCGCGTCGTCACCCCGGTGGACGACTTCCTGACGGCGCAGAGCGACACGATCTGGGAGGCCGCGCTGCAGCAGATCGCCGAGCTGGTGGCCGCGCATCGCACCACGCTGGTCTTCGCCCAGAGCCGGCGCTCGGCGGAACGGCTCGCCCGCGATCTGAACGACCGTGTCGGCGAGGGCCTGGTGGCCGCCCACCACGGCTCGCTGTCCCGCCGCGCCCGCCTCGACGCGGAGAACCGTCTGAAGGACGGGAAGCTGCGCGCGCTGGTGGCGACGTCGTCGCTCGAGTTGGGCATCGACGTGGGGGCGATCGATCTCGTCGTGCAGGTGCAGTCGCCGCGCACGGTGGCGGCAGCGCTCCAGCGCGTGGGCCGCTCCGGGCACCTCCTCTCCCGCGTGAGCAAGGGCCGCATCGTCGTCACCAAGGGCGACGAGCTGGTGGAGGCCGCCGCCGTCGTCCGCTCGATTCATGCTCAAGCGCTGGACCGGGTGACGACGCCGGATGCTCCGCTCGACGTCCTCGCCCAGCAGATCGTGGCCGCGGTGGCCGCGGAGTCGCTCTCGGTCGACGAGCTCCACGCGCGCTTCACTCGGGCCGCGCCGTACCGTGCGCTCACCCGCGAGGCGTTCGTGAACGTCGTCGGCATGCTGGCCGAGCCGCTGCCGGCCGAGCTGAAGGGGGCGGCTCCGCGGATTCTCTGGGATCGCGTCAACGATCGGCTGCACGCGCGGCGGGGCAGTCGCTTCCTGGCCGTGACGTCGGGCGGCACCATTCCCGACGCGGGCCTCTTCGACGTGTTCGTGGCCGACACCGATCTCCGGGTGGGCACCCTCGACGAGGAGTTCGTGACCGAGAGCCTGCCCGGGGACGTGTTCCTCCTCGGCTCCAACGCGTGGCGCATCGTGAAGGTCCGCTCCGACCGCGTGCTGGTCGAGGACGCCCACG
>MNEG01000057.1:999-11566 GCA_001917585.1 Candidatus Rokubacteria bacterium 13_1_40CM_68_15 | reverse complement strand
AGGCTCGCGGCGTGCGAGGCCGCGGGCCGCTCGTCTTAGAAGAGGAACACTCCCTTGCCGGTGGTCTGCGTGTCGAAGAGGCGGTAAGCCTCTTCGGCCTGGTCGAGGCGCCAGCGGTGCGTGAGCAGCATGCCGAGCGGAACCTTGCGGTCGGCGATGAAGCGCGCGCATTCCTCCTGGCCGGTATTGGAGAACGTCCACGAGGCGTGCAGCGTGATCTGGCGCCGCAACAGGTCCTTGCTCACGTCGAGCGTGACGTTGTTGCCCTCGCCCAGGAAGGCGACGCGGCCCCAGGTGTCGGCGGTGGTCGTCTCCTCTCACGCCGACGCCGTTTCTTGCTGCAGAGCGGCTTCGACCGAAAAGGCAGAATTGGGCGCGGCGGCGAAGCGCGCCTGGAGATCATAGGCCTGCCGTTCCAGAGGAATGGAGACGTAGCGAAGGTCCGGGCGATCGATGAACGCCCCGCCGGCAAGCCATCCATCCACGTAGCGACGCGTGAATTCCTGGACGCCGAGGAGGCGATACTGCAGCACGTGAACGAACTCATGGAAGAGCAGAGCCATCGTGGGCTCGGGCCCGTCCGGGAGGAGGTTCACGGTGGTGTTGAACGTGATGGCGACCAGGTTCCCGAAGTCGAGAAGATCGCGCTGGTCGACGCCACGCGCACGGAGATCGCCATACCAGGGCGGGTTGCTCACCGGCACGGAGGAGATTCTCGCGTCAGCGAGCGCTTCACCAAAGAAGGGGGCCAGGCGCGCGTCGAGATCGGACGTGAGCGGAAGCGCAATCACGCGTAACTCCGCCTCCTGCGCGGTGATCCACGCGAGCTCGTGCTCGTAAAGGAACGAGCGCAGTTCCGCCTCGTCCACGGGCCTCATGATACGTCGGCTGGGCGGAGAACCACGAACGATCCCCGTGTCGCGCCTCCTCGCGGTTTGCCCGGCGAGCCTGCGCCGTTACCATAGCGACGACGGAGGTGTCGGCGATGCTCACCGCGGAAGACAACGCGCAGCTGACGAGGGTGGGGCCGGGGACGCTCATCGGTGATCTCATGCGGCAGTACTGGATCCCCGTGGTGTTGTCCTCCGAGCTCGCGCCGGGTGGCCGGGTCAAGCGCGTCAGGATCCTCGGCGAGGACCTCGTCGCCTTCCGCGGACCGAGCGGCCGGGTGGGCCTGCTCGGGGAGTTCTGCTCGCACCGGCGCGCCTCGCTCTACTTCGGTCGCAACGAGGAGCCGGGCCTCCGCTGCGTCTATCACGGCTGGCAGTACGAGCCGAGCGGCCGGTGCATCGACATGCCCAACGAGCGGCCGGAGTCGAGCTTCCAGGACAAGATCGTCCACCCGGCCTATCCGTGCGCCGAGCGGGGCGGCGTCGTCTGGACCTACATGGGGCCGGCCAGCGTGCCGCCCGGGTTGCCCGAACTCGAGTGGACCCTCGTCCCCCAAGCGCAGCGGTTCGTCTCCAAGTTCTGGCAGGACTGCAACTACCTCCAGGCGCTCGAGGGCGGAGTCGATCCCGCGCACATCTCGTTCCTTCACGGGATCCTTGACGCCGCCGACGACGGGCTGCGGCGGGCGCTCGATCGAGCCGCCGCGGGGTTCGGCTTCGCGTCACAACTCGAGCGAACGCCCCACATCGAAGTGGCCGAGACGGAGACGGGGCTGCTCATCGGCGCGCGACGCGAGGCGCCGGCGGGCCAGTACTACTGGCGCATCACCCGGTACCTGCTCCCGTTCCACACCATGCCGCCGCCGGAGGTGGGAAGCGATCCCGTCTTGCACTCCCACGTGTGGATTCCGATCGACGACGACCACCTCGTGAACTGGTGCATCTCGTGGCATCCGACGCGCGCGCTGACCGAAGACGAGCAGGCCGAGTTCCGGGCCGGTTCGAGCATCCATGCCATGGAGTACGCGCCCGCGACCAGCGAGGCCTACGGCGACATCCGGCCCATCGCGAGCCGCTCCAACGACTACCTCGCCGACTGGGAGGCCCAGCGCACGCGAAAGTTCTTCGGTGTGCCGGGTGTGGGCGTTCAGGACAAGGCCATCACCGAGAGCCAGGGTCGCTACGATCGCTCGCTCGAGCATCTGGGCCGGGCCGATGTGGGCATCATCCGTGTACGCAAGTGCCTGCTGGACGCCGCGATCGCGCTCAGGACCAGGCGGGTGCCGCCGCCGGGTCTCGATCCCGCGAGCTATCGCGTCCGTCCGGCCTCCGTTCTGCTGCCGAAGGAGGCGCCATGGGTGTAACGGCGGATCACGTCCTCGTCGAGAAGGTGCAAGGCGTTGCGATTCTCACGATGAATCGTCCCGAGCAGCTCAACGCGATGAATCATCAGTTGACGATCGAGCTGCACGACGTGGTGGCGCGCATGAGCGGTGACGACGAGGTCGGATGCATCGTCATCACCGGCGCCGGCTCCCGCGCGTTTTCGGCGGGTGGTGACATCCACGAGCAGCGCGAGGACGATCGCCTGCGCGCCCCGGCGGAGCTGGACGAGCGCTCGGCTGTTCGCGCCCGCGCCAGCTACGAGATCAGCGCCTGTCCGAAGCCGACCATCGGGATGATCAACGGCCTCGCCTACGGCGGAGCGGCGGTGCTCGCCTCGTCCCTGGACATGCGCGTCGGGTGCGAGCATGCGAGCTTCCGCTTCCTCGCCGCGGCCTACGGCCGCATCAACAGCACCTGGACCCTGCCGAACCAGGTGGGTTGGCCCGTGGCCAAGGAGCTGCTGTTCTCGGCCCGCGTCGTCGAGGCCGAGGAGGCCCATCGCATCGGCCTGCTGAATCATCTGGTGCCGTGTGATCAGCTTCGCGACAAGACCATGTGGCTGGCGACGATGATCGCCAGGAACCGGCGCGAGTCGGTGATGGGAGTGAAGGCGCTGCTGCTCAAGGACGTGGGACGCACGCTCGAAGAGCAGTGGGCGAACGAGCGCGGCTACACGACGACCGTCGCCCGGGGCGCCAAGGCCGAGGCAGCCTTCCCGGAGTTCATCGCCCGTAAAGGCCGCCCGCTTCGCTGACGCTCCTTCGCCTCGCGGACTTTCGCCGTCTCGCCGCCGCGATGGTCTTGAACTCCGTCGGCATGATGGGCGAGGTCGTCGTGCTGGGCTGGCTCGCGCTCGAGCTGACGAACTCGCCGTTTCTCGTCGGCGTGGCGATGGGGATGCGGGGCCTTCCGATGTTCTTCGTGGGGGTGCCCGCCGGCGTGCTCGCCGATCGGTTCCCGCGGCATCGTCTTCTGATGGTGACGGGCGCTCTCCAGGCCGTGACCACTGCGACGCTCGGGCTGCTCTCGCTGCTGGGGCTCGTCACCCTGGCCCACGTGCTGCTGCTGACGCTCGCCGGCGGCGCGATGCGTGGGCTCGAGCATTCGGCCCGACAGAGCTACACGCACGACGTCGTCGGCGCAGCGGAGCTGATGAACGGCCTCGCCATCCTGGGCGTCGGGATGCGCGCCGGCTGGCTCGTGGGATCGCTCGGGGCCGGCGCGCTGATCGCGCACTTCGGCTCGGGCCTGGCCTACGTCGCGGTTGGCGCCAGTTATCTGGCGGGCGCGGCCGCGCTGCTCTCGGCCTCGGCGCCGGCGGGGACCACGCCACCCGTTCCCGGCTCCCTGTGGCGCAGCGTCGTCGATTTCGTCACGGCGATGCGGAGAGATCCGGTGCTCCCCGTGCTCATGCTGCTCACCGCCGGCGCCGAGATCCTCGGCTTCGCGCACCAGGCACTCTTCCCGAGCCTGGCCCGCGACGTCCTCGGCGTCGGACCCGAGGGACTCGGCGCCATGAACGCGGCGCGGTCGGTCGGCGGGATCCTGGGGCTCATCGTGGTGTCGATGCGGAGCGCCGCGCTGGGCAGCGGCGTGCTCTTCCTCGCCGTGCTCTTCGCCTTCGGCGCGAGCCTGGTCGCTCTCGGCCTGGCTCCCGCGCTCGTGGGCTTCACGGGCGTCATCGTCATCCTGATCGTCGCCAACGCGGCGGGCGCCCTCGCGGACCTGCTCGCCCAGAGCCTGATGCAGCTCAGCGTGCCGGCTCATCTCCGCGGGCGGGTCGGAGGCGCCTGGGTGGTCGCGATCGGCCTGGCGCCGCTCGGCCAGCTCCAGATCGGGGCGCTGGCGTCATTGTTCGGAGTCAGCGTCGCGCTCGGGACGAGCGGGCTGGCCCTGGTGACGCTGGCAACGGCCGCGGCGCTGTTGTTTCCGCGAGTGCGACGGTTGTGAGGCGTGGCATTATCGATCTCGACTGACGCCTCGGCGCAGAGGCGCCTGCCTGCGATACACTCCCGTCCAGACTCGTCAAAGGAGTGCGACACATGAAAGCTGCGGTGTTCCACGGACCTCACAAAGAGCTCACGATCGAAAACGTCGACATCGCAAAGCCGATCGCGCGCGAGGTGCTGGTGCGCACGGTGGCCAGCGGCGTCTGCCACAGCGATCTCCACTTCATCGAGGGGCTCTACCCGTTCGCTCGCGTGCCTCTCGGTCTTCTGCGGCCACTGCGAGTATTGTCTGACCGGGCGCACGCACCTCTGCCAGAGCCGGCCCGTCCGGGCGGCGAACGAGCCGCCGAAGCTCTCGTGGAAGGGCGCGCCCGTCAACCAGTTCGCCAACCTCTCCGCCTACGCCGAGCAGATGCTGGTCCACGAGAGCGGCCTCGTGAAGGTGCGCGACGACATGCCGCTCGATCGCGGGGCTTTGATCGGCTGCGGCGTGACGACCGGCGTCGGCGCCGTGCTCAACACCGCGCGTGTCGAGGCGGGCACGACGGTGGCGGTCTACGGCGCTGGCGGAGTCGGGCTGGCGGCCATCCAGGGCGCGGTCATCGCGGGCGCCCGGATGATCATCGCGGTGGACGTCATCGCCCACAAGCTCCAGACGGCACGGCAGCTGGGCGCCACCCACACGGTCGACGCCTCCACGGTGGATCCCGTCAAGGCGATCCGCGAGCTCACGGGCCCCGGCGTGGACTATGCGTTCGAGGCGATCGGTCTCAAGAAGGCGGCCGAGCAGGCGTTCGAGTGTCTGCGGCCGGGTGGGACCGCGACGATCGTCGGCATGATCCCGGTCGGGCAGAAGATCGAGCTGGACGGGCCGTCGTTCCTGCGCGAGAAGAAAGTGCAAGGCTGCAGCATGGGCTCGAACCGGTTCAAGGTCGACATGCCTCGCTACGTCGAGCTGTATCGCCAGGGGAAGCTCAAGCTCGACGAGATGATCACCCGCCGTGGCCGCCTCGAAGACGTCAACGAGGCGTTCCGCGCCATGAAGGCCGGCGAAGTGGCTCGCACCGTCTTGATGTTCAACTAGGATGGCCACCTACGTTCTGATCCACGGCGCGTACCAGGGCGGCTGGATCTGGAAGCTGGTGGCCACGCGGCTGCGCGCCGCCGGTCACCTCGTCTTCGCGCCGAGCCTCGACGGCTGCGCCGAGCGCCACCATCTCGTGCGCGCCGGCATCACGGTCGGCACGCACGCACGTGAGGTCGCGCAGCTCCTGGTCTCCGAAGATCTCACCGACGTCGTCCTCGTGGGGACGAGCAGCGGCGGCATGGTGATCGTCAAGGCGGCCGAGCTGGCGCGCGACCGCATCGGCCGGCTCGTGTTCGTCGACGCGCTCGCGCTGATGCCGGGCGAGCGAGTGGACGCCATCGTGAAGCGCGCGGCGCCCAACGAGACGACCGACATCACCACGTTTCCCACGCGCGCAGACCAGGAAAGCCGTCTATTTCGCGATCTCGACGACCGGACGCGCGCCTGGGCGCTCGCGCGCATCACCCCGCATCCCCTCGCGGCGCTCGAGGCGCCGATGGAGGCGACGACCTTCTGGGATCAGGCATGGCCGGCGACCGTGATTCGCTGCCGGCGCGCCACCAATCCGCCGGAGCACCACCAGCGGCGAACGGCGGAGCGGCTGAAGGCCGAGTGGCACGAGCTGGACACCGGCCACTACCCGATGCTGAGCGAGCCGGAGGCGCTCACGCGCCTGCTCCTCGGCTAGAAGACCCCGCGAACCCTATTCGATCACCTCGTCGGCCCGCAGTAGAAGCTCCGGCGAGATTTTCATCCCAAGCAAGTTGGCCGTCTTGCGGTTGATGGCCAGATGGATCCTCGTGGGTTGCTCGATCGGCAACTCGCCCGGCTTCGCGCCCTTGAGGATCTTGTCCACGTAGGTTGCGGCCCGCCGGAAAGAGTCGGCTATGTTTTGCCCGTAGCTCATCAGGCCGCCGGCGGCGACATATTCTCGCCATGGAGTAATTGCCGGCATCCGATTCTTCACGGCCAAGTCAGCGATCTGCCGCCGTTGCCCGCGGAAAAACGCGTCATCCGCGATGATCACGCCCTCAGCGCGTTCCTGCGCCATGATGACGAAGCCGCGCTCGATCTCCTCTGGAGTGCGTGCGTCCACCGGCAGAACTTTTATGCCAGCGTGTTGCCCCGCTGCCTGAACGCTCCTGACAATAGCGGCACGAACCGAGCTGCCGGGATTCACGAGAACAGCGACGCGCGATAACGCGGGGAGCATGGTCTTCAGCAGCTCGAGCCGCTTCGGGCCCAGGTCGACGTCGATGACGGACAGGCCGGTGATGTTGCCGGCGGGCCGCGCCAGGCTTGCGGCGAAGCCGCTGCCGACTGGATCGACCGCGACGGCGAAGACAATGGGAATGGTGCTGGTCGCCCGTTGCAACGCCTGGGTCGCCGGCGTGGAATGGGTCACGATGACGTCGACGTTCACCCTGACCAGCTCGGCTGCGAGGCCAGGAAGACGCTCGAATTTCCCATCCGCAAAACGCCACTCAATGGCCAGATTCTTTCCCTCGACGTAACCGAGCTCGCGTATTCCCTGGACAAACGCATCGTAGTAAACGTCGGGACGCGATGGCGTCGAGCGTGAAAGCGGAGCGAGAAACCCGATGCGCCAGACTTTGCCCGGCGGTTGCGCAAAAGAAGCACGCGGCATGGTGCCGAGCGCAAGGAGGACCAGGAGCGCTTCGCGCCTGTTCATCCGAGTCGGGCGTCACGTCGCAAAGACGAACGCGCGCCGGGGATTCGAAACCAGCAGCGTCTCGATCGTCGCGTCGTCGGCGCCCTTGCCGCGCAGGCGCGGGACGACGTTGACGAGCAGATGGTGGTAGCCGAAGCCGCCCCAGCGCGTCAGGCAGTGCTTATACGCGATGTCGTGGGACATCAAGATCTGCGCGAGGTGGCCACGCTCGATCAGGAACAGGATCTGGCGCATCCGCTCGCCGTCGTTCGGCATGTCGAAGGCGGGGTTGTAGGGGTAGTAGGACGTCTCCAGGCCGAAGAGGTCGTACTCCAGGTAGACGCCCGTCGCCGCCAGCTCGAGGAGCACCATCCGGTCGGCGATCGTGCGCTCGATGTGGCACATGATCGTGCGGCCGAGATCGCCACCCTCCTTGCGAATCATTTCGACGATCTCGAGCGGTAGCCGCTCGTGGCGCCCGGGGTGGATCATGAGCGGGGCGCCTGTCTCGCGCTGGGCGTGGACCGCTGCGCGCACCACCTTCTTCTCGTTGTCGGTCCACGGCCACGTCGTGCCGATCTCGCCGATGAACCCCGCGCGGACGCCGGTGCCGTCTACGCCGACGGTGAGGTCGGCGACGATCTCGCGCGCGAGCGCGTCCACCGTCCGGGCGTCCATGTCGGGCGGGTGAGCCGCCGCCACGTAGTAACCGGACCCCATGATGATGTTGAGACCGGTCCCCCGCGCCACGCGCGCCAGCGCGAGCGGGTCGCGCGCGAGGCCGCGATTGGTCGGATCCACCAGTGTGCGGCCGCCCGCGTTCTTGAAGAGCAACGCCTCGTCGCGCGCCACGTCCTCGTCGAGCAGGCGCAGGTTGTCGAGATTCGAGCTGAAGTTCTGTCTGACCCAACCGAGGTTCTCCATGCTCACGGGCTGGTGGGCCAGGCCGCGCTCGCTGGCGGACGGGGGCTCGCGGAACATCACCTCGAAGTCGATCAGCAGGTGCTCGTGGGGCAGCGTGATGCCCATTTGATCGGCGGCAATGGCGCCGAGCACGGTCTGGGCCTGTCCTGCGCGGGGCGAGCTCATCGTGAATCCCCCGTGATCACGCTTTCATCCGGGCGCCGGTCGGATCGTGCCAGGCGCGAAGTGACGGCGTGGCGCGCAGGCGCGTGCCTTCCACGTCGATCTCCCATCGTCCGGCGAGAAGACTCTCCGCCCGCTCGCCCGCGGTGAGCGGCACGTAGCCCATGCCGACCAGATGTCCGACGGTGTGGCCGAATCCGACGGAGGTCAGCACGCCGACGCAGGCACCGTCGCGATAGATGGGTTCCTCGCCCCACGCCATCAGCTGTGTCTCGTCGAGCGCGAACAGCAGCAAGCGCCGGGTGACGCCGCGCTCACGCTGGGCCAGCAGCGCCTCCCGGCCGATGAACCCGCCTGGCTTGTCCCAGGCGACCGTGAACGCCATACCGGCTTCGAGGGGCGTATCCTCCGGCGTCAGCTCGTGGCCCCAAGCGCGGTAGCCCTTCTCCAGGCGCAGCGAGTCGAGCGCATAGTAGCCGGCGTCCGTCACGCTGCCCGCGCTCATGATCGCGTCGTACACTTCCGGCGTCTGCGCGGTTTTGACGTAGAGCTCCCAGCCCAGCTCGCCCACGTACGACAGCCGCACCGCGCGCACGGTGACGCCGGCGACGTCGATGTCACGGACGCTGCCGTACGGGAAGGCCGCATTGTCGAGGCGCGCGCGCGTTGCGCGAGCCAGTACCTCGCGCGACAGCGGGCCCATCAGCGAGAGCGTCGCGAATTCCTCGGTCACGTCCGTCAGGGTGATCTTCACGTCGCGCGGCAGGTTGCGGCTGATCCAGTCGAGGTCCCTCACGCGCTGCCCGCTACTGGTCACGACGAAGAACGTGTCCGGTGCGATGCGCGAGATGGTCAGGTCGCTCTCGTAGCCCCCGCGCTCGTTCAGCAGGGGAGTGTAGACGGTGCGGCCGACCGGGACGGCGACGTCGCCGGCGGCGAGCCGTTGCAGCGCGCGCTCGGCGCCCGCGCCCGTCACCAGGTATTTCGCGAACGACGACTGGTCGAAGAGCGCGGCTCCCGTGCGCGCCGCCTGGTGCTCGTGGGCCACGTACGCAAGCCAGTCTGGACGAGCGAAGGTGTAGCGGGGTGGCGGGGCGTCGCCATCGTTGAACCAGTTCGCTCGCTCCCAGCCCATCCGCACGCCGAAGCTCGCGCCGCGCACGGCGAGACGCTCGTGGAGCGCGGAATGAAGCAGGCCACGGCCAGTCTCGTGCTCTCGGAGCGGCCACGCCATGCGGTAGTGCAGCCCCGGCACCTCGCGCATGCGCTCGGCGAGAAAGCCTGGCTCGCCGTGGAAGGCGGCGAAGCGGCGTGGGTCCACCGACCAGAGGTCCATCGGCATGTGCCCGCCGACGATCCACTCGGCGAGCGCGCGGCCGGCCCCGCCCGAGTACGCGATCCCGCCCGAGTTGAAGCCGGCGGCGATGAAGTACCCGCGGAGTCCAGGCGCCTCGCCGAGGACGAAGCCTCCGTCGGGCGTGAAGCTCTCGGGGCCGTCGAACAGCAGCTGGATCTGCGCCTCTTCCAGCACGGGGATGCGCTGGACGCCGTTCTCCATGAGGATGCGGAACTGCTCCCAGTCCTCCTTGAGCGTGCCGAACGCGAAGTCGTCCGGAACGCGCGCGTGCCACGGCTTGGCGACGGGCTCGAAGCCGCCGACCAGGAGGCCGCCCACTTCCTCGCGGACATAGATGTGGCCGTCGTAATCGCGGAGGACGGGCAGGTCCGGGCTGACGCCCGCGATGGGCCGCGTCACCGCGTAGAAGTGCTCCACGGGGAAGACGGGCACGGTGATCCCGTTGAGCGCCCCCAGCTCGCGCGCCCACATGCCCGCGCAGTTCACGACGACCTCGCACGCGATCTCGCCGCCGGTCGTGCGCACTCCGGCGACTGCGCCGTTACGCGTGAGGACCTCTCGCACGGCCGTCTCCTCGACGATCCGCGCGCCGCCCGCGCGTGCGCCGGCGGCCAGCGCCTGCGTTGTGTCAGCCGGGATGACGCGCCCGTCGTGCGGGATCCAGATGCCACCTTCGAGGTCGTCGAGGCGGCAGAGCGGCCAGCGGCGGTGGATCTCATCGCGATCCACGATGTGGGCCTCGATCGCCGCGTAACGCCCGAGCGCCACGGACCGGCGGAACTGCGTCATGCGCGCGGCGCGGCGGGCGACGCCGAGACTGCCCACCTGCTTCCAGTTCGTGCTCACGCCGGTCTCGGCCTCGAGCCGCGCGTACAGCTCGGCGCTGTAGCGGACGAGCCCCGCCATGGTCCGCGAGCCGCGGAGGCGGCCGATGAGCCCGGCGGCGTGCCAGGTCGTGCCGCTCGTGAGCTGCTTGCGCTCGAGCAGGACGACGTCGCGCCAGCCGAGCTTGACGAGGTGATAGGCGACGCTGCAGCCGGCGATGCCGCCACCGATGATGACGACGCGGGCGTGGGTCATCGACGCGCGCCAGTATAGGCCAGCGCCATGCCGCGGGCGCATCCTGACAGGCTGGGCTGC
>MNEG01000057.1:0-934 GCA_001917585.1 Candidatus Rokubacteria bacterium 13_1_40CM_68_15 | reverse complement strand
CGCCGCGGCCTGGTTCAGCGTCGATCGCGCGCCTGCGTATGCGCAGAAGCGCGAGCTGACGTTCCTCTCGTGGAATCACTTCGTCCCGGCCTCGGACGACGAGCTGCGCAAGCAGGCCGAGGCGTTCGGCAAGCAGGCGAACTGCGAGGTGCGCGTGGACACGATCGCGCACCTGCAATTGCCGGCCAAGCGGGCGGCCGAGGCTCAGTCGCAGTCCGGCCACGACATGATGCTGACCGGTAGCGCTGATCCTTTCCTTTTCGACAATCAGCTCGTCGATATCGGCGACCTGGTCGACGAGCTCGGCAAGAAGTACGGCGGCTGGTATCCGTTCGCCAAGGAGTCCTGCCAGACGGCGTCCGGCTGGAAGGCCGTCCCGTGGTTCTGGATTTCCTTCCCGGCCACCTACAACATGACCCACTTCAAGAAGGCCGGCCTGGAGTATCCGAAGAGCTGGGACGAGCTGCTCCACCACGGCAAGATCCTCAAGAAGCAGGGCAACCCGGTCGGCATCGCCATCAGCCACTGCGCCGACGCCAACACCACCTTCTGGTCGGTGCTCTGGTGCTACGGCGGCAAGGTGCTGGAGGTCGACGGCAAGACGCCGGCGATTACCTCGGACAAGACCGCTCAGGTGATCGAGTGGTACAAGGATCTCTACCGGGACGCGATGGAGCCCGAGGTGTTGTCGTGGGACGACGCGTCCAACAACCGATGCATCCTCGCCGGCAAGTGCTCGTGGATCCACAACCCGATCAGCCCGTACAACCTCGCGCTCGCCAAGAAGATGCCGATCGTCGACGAGATCAATCATCACAACAGCCCCGGCGGCCCGGCCGGCATCCACTCGGCACCGCCGATCAACTCGGTCGGCATCTGGAAGTTCTCGAAGAACATCCAGCTCGCCAAGGACTTCCTGAAGTTCCTCTTCCAG
>MNEG01000037.1 GCA_001917585.1 Candidatus Rokubacteria bacterium 13_1_40CM_68_15 | reverse complement strand
CCGCCCGCTGCCGGCGCCACGCAAGCTCGGTCAGCCGCTCTGGGACACGAACACGCCGTTCGAGGTGACCGGGAAGATCGCGGCGCCGAGCGGGCTCGGCATCGTCGAGGAGTTCAAGCTCGCGCGCTCGCTGACCGACCGCCCGATCAAGGCTACCGTGCCCGGGCCGTACACGCTGCTGGTGCCGCTCAAGCTCGGCGGCGGGTATCGCGACCGGGACACGCTGCTGGCCGATCTCGTCGCGATCGTGAACGCCGAGTGCAAGGCGCTGGTCGCCGTCGGGGCGGACTTCATCCAGATCGACGAGCCGCATCACGGCATGTACGCCGGAGCGATGCCTGACGTGGCCCGGGGCATCAATCGCGCCATGGAGGGCGTGACGGCCAAGCTCGCCGTCCACGTGTGCTTCGGCAACCTCTACGGCCGGCCGTTCAACGCCGTGCGCGACTACCGCAACGTCTTTCCCACGGTGAGCGACATCCACGCCTCGCAGATCGTGCTGGAGTTCGCCAACCGGGGAATGGAAGACCTCGCCCAGCTCAAGGAGTGGCCGCGCGACAAGGAGCTCGGCGCTGGCGTGATCGACGTGAAGGCGTTCCGATCGGAGACGGGCGCCGACGTCGCCGAGCGCATCCGTAATCTGCTGCGCTACGTCCCTGCCGACCGCCTGTGGCTCAATCCCGACTGCGGCTTCTGGGAGACGCCGCGCTGGGTGTGTCAGCGGAAGCTGCGCGCGCTGGTGGACGGCGCGCGCAGCGTCCGCAAGGAGCTGGGTGGCTAGCTACTTTCCGTCGAGCGCAGCCAGTGACGCGTACTCGGCGGTCGAGCCGTGGCCGCCCGCGAACTTGAGCGGCGAGATGCCGGCCTTCTTCACGGCGGCGACGACCGCGGCCTGCCCGGGGTTGAGCGTCGCTCCAAGGGGAGGACCGGGGGTCCACAGGTCAGTGACGAACCCGAGCCGGGCGTCCGGTACGTAGCCGATCAGGCTGGCCGTGGCGTGCGGATTCTCGATGACGTACAGCACGACCTCACGCTGGCCGTCGCTCAACACCTGCTTGTCGGCCACCTCCATGATGGGAGTGCGGCTCAGATCGCGCGACTGAAGATCCGGGTTGCGCCGGAACGGCGCTGCCAGCACGCTGCGGAAGTGCTCGGCCGCGCCCTTGCCGACGACGATCGTGGCCCCTTGCGCCGCGTAGGCGCGGATGCCACCGGCGTGGTCCATGTGATGGTGCGTGAGGACGAGGTACTTTACCGGCTTGCCGGCGAACTTCTGGCGCGCGGCATCGAGCGTCCAGTTCGACTGCGCGTCGGTGACCGGCGCATCGAACACGATCAGGTGATCCTTCATCTCCACGATGAGGCTGTTGTGCGTGCCGCCGACGACGTGCTGGAGTCCGGGGCCGAGCTCGGACAACCGCAGTCCCGACGTGGCGCGGGTGTCGAAGCTGGGGTTGTCGGAGTCGAGATAGGTGCCGATGAACTGTCGCCGGATGACCCACTGATACTGCACGCCGGGCCCGACGGCAGGCTTGGGTGCCGACGCCTTCACCTCGGCGGGGATCGTCAGACGGTCGGCGGCGACCGGCACGTTGGTCTGCACGTCGGTGATCTTCCGCTCGGCGATCGTGCGGCCGTTGAGCTGATACTGCTGGGTCGTGGCCACCTGCCGCCCGCCCATCGAGCGCCAGTCGGAGAGCACCACGTCGTAGTTCACGTCGCCCCAGATGTTGTCGTAGTCGAGACTGCGGATGCGGGCCGGCAGCCCGGTCTGGGGATCGAAGGCGACCGTGAACGTCTGGCCGCTCATCGTGTAGTTGACGGCGGGATAGCTCACGCCGCCGCTGGTGATGTCGGGCGCGTCGGAGACGCGGTCGGGGTTGCGCAGCATGTCGATGTACATCATGGGCGACGTGCGGCGCATCTCACGCTGCGTGGTGGCCAGGCGCAGGCCCGACATCGAGTGCGCCGGCGGGTTCGATTCCATGCTCTGCTTGGTCCGCGCGGTCGCGTCGATGCCGATCACGTAGCCGGCGTCCGGCGTGATGACCTCGCTGAACGTGTAGGTGCGGGGCGCCGGATAGACGTAGTTGCGCACCCAGTCCACCCGGGAGGCGCGGGCGCCGTAATCGACCACGATGTCGAAGGTCGAGTCGTTGACCAGCCGCATGTCCCCGCCGGGCATGACGGACTGCTCGGGCTCCCACTGACGGATGGTGCCCTTGACCGCGACGGTTTTGACGTTCGCGAGGGCGCTGTCGCCGCCCAGGGCTTGGACGGCCTTGCTCACGAGGTTGTCACTGCGCGGCGACGCCGTCGCGGCGCTCACCACGACCAGTGAAGCGAGTAGTAGCACTGCGATTCTTCTCATGGTTTCCCCCATTTGGAGATGGGATCGTACGTGGGGGCCCCGGCGGTGTCAACTGGCGGCGTCTCGCGGCGCGACTTCACCTGTGGGGCGGACTGATCACGGGCCCGCTGATCCTCGTGCTCGGTCTGAGCGGAGTCGCGCTCGTGTTCCGCGGCGAGATCGAGAGCCTCGAGTCCACCACGCCGGTCGTCGCGAGCGCCCGCGGCCGGCGCCGTCACTTGACGCCATCGTCGGCATCGCGCGCACGCGTCATCCCGCCGCTGGGCCGCACGCGCTCCGGATCCCGAGCGCGCCGGGCCGGCCGTATCGCGTGGAACTGCTCGCGGGCCGGCAGCACGTCGAGATCGCCGTGGATCCGTCGACGTTGCAGGTCATCGGCGGACGCGCGGCCGAACGCTCGCTCATGGTCGCCGTTCGCTCCCTGCACGCCGGTCTCCACGCGGGCCGGGTCGGCTCGCTCGTCGTCGGGTTGCTGGGGCTGTGGCTCGTGGTCGAAAGCCTGACGGGACTCTGGCTCTGCTGGCCATCGGTGCGTCGTCGGCCGCGGGTGATCGGCGTCGTGCCGACCGAGGGCTTCGGGAGCCGCGGTCTGCATCGCCTCGTGGGTGGCGCGTCGCTGGTGCTCGGCGTCGTCGTCGCGCTGAGCGGTACCGTTCTGGCGCTGGCAAGCGTGCTCGCGCCGCCTGGCGCCGGCGTCTCGCCGGCGCGCACTGGCGGCACGCTCAGCCGTCTCGACGTGATCGCGACGCGCGCCGCGGCCACGCTACCCGGGGCCAGGATCACCGCTTTCATCGCTGCCGATGGCGGCGTCATTCGCGTCGAGACGACCGCCGGCGCCGTGATCGTCGACCGGGAAACGGGCCGCGTCGTCCGCGAGCAAGGTGATCAGACGCGGCTCACAGCGAGGGACTGGATCACGCGTCTCCACTACGGTGATTTCGCCGGCTGGGTCTCGCGCGTCGCCTATGCGCTGGTCGGCCTCGGACTGCCAGTTCTCTCGATCACCGGTTATCTCATCACGGCGCGGCGCACGGCGGGCCCGTCGTGAACGACACTCAGTGGCAGCGTCCTTGCTTCCGCTTGTTTCGTTCGAACTCCGAGGGAGGCAACGACATATGTACAAGCCAATGTCGATTTTCGTCGCGGCCCTGGCGCTTGCTGTCACGACGGCTGCGATGGCACAGACGGCAGACGTGACGGGCCGGGTGATGCGCGTAGACCCGGGCACGCAGGTGATCGTCCTCGACAACAACCAGGCGTTCCGCGTGACGCCGAACACCGTGCTCATGGTCAACGGTCAGCCCGTGGCGCTCGGGTCGCTGCAGCCCGGCCAGGCGGTGGTCATCCGTTCCGGTGAAGCCGTCGCCATGACGGGGTCGACCGCGGCGCCCACAGCGCAGCCGGGGGTCACCGTACAGCCGTCGCAGCCCGGCAGCACCGTTGTCGTGACGCAGCAGCCCACGGCAGCCGCGCATGCTCAGCAGACGCTCTACGGTCGCGTGACCGACGTGGATCGCGGTGAGATCCGGATCAAGACCGACAACGACAGCTTCGAGGTGAAGGTGCCGCGGGAGCTGGCCGCCCAGGTCCGCAAGGGCGACACCGTCCGTCTGGATCTGACGTTCCAGCGCTGACCATTCCCCGCCGGGCGCCGAGAAGACTCGGCGCCCGGCGGCTGGTAGGATAGTCCCACCATGGCGAACGAACTGCAGGGCCCCGAGCCGAAGATGGACGCGACCAACCTCTACCGGGAGGAGATCATCACCGATCGCCGGGTGGGCACGATCCGCCTGCTGACGCCCATCTCGCCTTCCGGCGCGGTCGACTCCAAGCGCAAGGTCCTCTACGTCGGTGAGACGCAGGTGCTCACGGCGGGGGGCATGCTTCCGATCGCGTTCGAGCTCGACGCGAGCTCGCTCAGCGAGGCGATCGAGAAGTTCTCCGAGGGCGTGAAGCGCGCGGTCGAGGAGACGATCCAGGAGATCCAGCAGCTCCGCCGCGAAGCCGCGTCGTCGATCGTGATCCCCGACGTGAAATCGGCCAGTGGTCTCCTCGGCGGTCCGGGAGGCCTGGGCGGACCACCGCGAGGCGGAAAGATCCAGCTGCCCTAGCTGACGTGGTCTCGGCCGCCACACGGCGTCTCCCGTGTGGCGGCCGATTGGTTCTCGATCGCAGCTCTACGCGGCCTCGCGCCACGATGGGCGATAGATGTCCTCGCCCCGGCAATTCCGCCACTCGCGGTCGAAGTACTCGGCGTCTTCCTCCGACCTCGGCGTCACGCCCATGACGATGTTGCCCTCGCGGATTCCCTGGTCGTAGCGTCGTGCCCGCTCTTCTGGAATGCCAGCCCCGATCAGCGCGCCGATGATGCCTCCGCCCACTGCGCCCGCCGCGCCGCCAGCCAGCGCTGCCGCGATCGGGCCCATCGCGATCAGCCCGATGCCGGGCAGCGCGATCGCACCGGCCGCGGCAAGGCCGGCGAGGATCGCGCCGAGGCCTCCACCGATGGCGGCTCCGATGCCCGCGCCCTCGGCGGCCTTGGTGCCGAGCTCCGTGTCTCCGCCCTCCCCGAAGTGTCGGCGTCGGGCGTCCTCCGACATGAGGAGCGTTACGTCGTCCCGCGTATATCCCCGGCTCCTCAACGATTCGTACGCGCGCTCGGCGCTGTCCCGGTCCCTGAACATCCCCGTCATCAGTCGTGAATGTTTCATGACATGTCTCCTCTGCTGGTTCGTGAACGATCAGAACCTTGAGGCAAAGGAGGTGCCTTCACGCGACGCGGTAGCGCCTGACCGCGTCCTCGTTCCAGTGAATTCCGGCACCGGGCCGCGCCGCGGCCTGGATCATCCCGTCCACCGGCCGGAGAGGCTCGGCGAGTACGGGCGCCGCCACGTCGAGGTACTCGATGTAGTGACAGCTCGGCGTCACGGTCAGCAGGTGAGCGCTCACCTCGATGAAGAGGTGGCTCGAGCACGGCACGCCGGCCGTCTGTGCCAGCGCTGCCGCGCGGAGCCAGCCCGTCACCCCGCCGATCTGCTGCGGGTCGGGCATGACGAGGTCGCACGCCTTCAGCGACAGCGCCAGCTCCATCTCGTACACGCCGTTGAAGTTCTCGCCGATCTGGATGGGTGTCGCGACCTGCGCGGCGATCTCGGCGGCCGCGCGGTAATCGTCGGCGCGCACGGGCTCCTCGATCCAGCTCACGCCCTCGCCATCGAGTACGCGCCCGCGGCGGATCGCCTCGGGTGTCGCCAGGGACTGGTTGTAATCGACCATGAGCGCCGCGTCGTCGCCGAGATGCTTGCGAGCCGCGCGCACGACCGCGAGATCCTCGGCCAGCGTCGGCCAGCCGATCTTCACCTTCATCGCCTTGAAGCCGGCGGCTGCGGTCTTGGCCGCGGCATTGGCCGCTTCGCTGGGCGGGATCATGCCGAGACTGTTGTAGGCGGGGATGGGGCGGGGACGGCCGCCCAGCATCTCGGCGAGCGGAACGCCGGCGCGGACGGCGAGGGCGTCCCAGGCGGCCATGTCGATGCCCGCCACCGCGATCCCCTGAAGTCCCCGTGTGCCGAACAGGGTCATGCGCGCGCGCATCTTGTTGTCCAGCTCGACCGGAGCGAGCGCATCGCCCTTGACGATCTCGCCCAGCGCCACGACGAGCTCGCGCAGCGGAGCCAGCGTGAACGCGTGGTAGCCGAAGAGGTAGGAGCGTCCGACGATGCCCTCCTCGGTGGCGAGGTCGATGAGGAGCAGCGGCGCCTCGGTCACGTGCCCCGACGCGGTGCGGACCGGCGGTTCCAGCGGCGCGACGACGGCGCGGGCCTGCACGTCACGGATTCGCATCGTGTCCTCCCACGAACGCCTGCAGCATCCCGTCGGCGCAGATCCGACGGGCGGTGATCGCGCGCCGCATGGCCAGGCGGCCGCGTGACTGCTCTTCGTCGGTCACCGCGATCTTCTCGAGAATCTTGATGGCGCGGTCGGCGTGATCCTCCTCGATCTCCATGTGGACGTGATAGAAATCGAGCGCCGCCCGCGGGACGCCATAGTGCTTCTCGAGCGCCTCGGCCGTCGGCCGCACGTGGATGGGATTGATCGACTCCGTCGCGATGTTGCCGCCGCACAACGCCTCCACGGTGGAGGACCGCTGGAGCAGGAAGAGCTCGTTCTTCTCGATGATCGTCGTGGGCAGATACTCGGTGGCGAAGAGCTCACCCCGCGAGATGCCGAGACTCTCGGCCACACGGATGAACAGGTATGCGTGCGCCGTCGTCTTGCCGCCGACCGTGTCCTCGCCGCCCTCCTCGACGACGAGCGGGATCAGAGCCCGCTGCCGCTCCAGATCCTCGAAGGTCGGCGAGTATCCGCCGACCGAGATGATCTTCCAGGCGGCGTGGCGGAGCGTGTCGAGGAAGAAGCAGCCCTGCTGACGGATGACGTCCTGAAGCTGGCGTCGCGTGAGCTGGCCGTCCCAGATCATCCGGAACAAGCGATGGTGCAGCCAGGGATGGGTCTCCTTCGCCTCGCGGAGTAGCGCGGCGGCGAATTCGGCGGGCGGTAGCGCCATGGCGACCTCCTGTCGCGGGTCGGAACATTGTATTCGCCGTCGCCCGTCGACGCTATAATCCGGGCCCGTGGCCCACGTCACGCGTCGCAGCTTTCTCCGGATCGGTGCGGCGGCGGCCACCGCGAGCCTCGGCGGGCCCTTCATCGGATGCGCGCGGTGGGCGGGCGACGCCCGCGCCGAGCACCCCATCGAGCTGATCGACCACGTCGTCGTCATTTACCAGGAGAACTGGGCGTTCGACGGGCTCTTCGGCACGTTCCCCGGGGCCAACGGTCTCGCCAACGCGCTCCACACCGTCCGCCAGGTCGACAAGGACGGTCAGCTCTACGCCGCGCTTCCCGCGGCGATCGACAACAGCAAGCCCCCGGGCGCGCCCGACCCACGGATCCCCGTCAACCTTCCGGTGGCGCCGTTCGACCTCGGACACTACGTCGCGCCGGATCAGCTCGCCGGCAACCCGGTGCACCGCTACTACCAGCACATCTTCCAGATCGACGGCGGGAAGATGGACAAGTTCATCGCCTGGGGCGGCACCGGCGGCCTGGTGATGAGCCATTACGACGGCACCAAGCTGCCGCTCGGCCGGTTTGCTCGGGAGTACGTCCTCTGCGACAACTTCTTCCAGGCTGCCTTCGGTGGATCGTTCCTCAACCACGTCTGGCTCGTCGCCGCGGCCACGCCTCCGTGGCCGGAGGCGCCCGCCGTCCTGCGCGCGCAGCTCGAGGGCGAGCGCCTCGTCAAGGACGGCGACGTCACGTCCGACGGCTACATCGTCAACACCGCATACACGATCAACACGCCGCATCCGCCGGCCGTCACCGATCGCGCGCGGCTCGCGCCCAGCTTCTCGCTGCCGACGATCGGCGACCGCCTGCGCGAGCGCGGTGTGTCGTGGCGGTGGTACGCGGGCGGCTGGAACGAGGCCCTCGCCGGCCGGGCTCACCGGATCTTCCAGTTCCACCATCAGCCCTTCGCGTATTTCGCGAATTACGCCGACGGCACCGCGGCCAAGGCCGAGCACCTGAAGGACGAGGACGACTTCTGGCGTGACGTGGCGGCGGGGACGCTGCCGGCCGTCTCGTTCGTCAAGCCCAACGGGCCCCTCAACGAGCACCCCGGCTACACCGATCTCTCGAGCGGCCAGCAGCACGTCGACCGGATGGTCCGCACCATCATGACCAGCCCGGCGTGGCGCCGCACGGCCATCATCGTCACCTACGACGAGTTCGGAGGCCGCTGGGACCACGTGCCGCCGCCCGTCGTCGATCGCTGGGGGCCCGGCTCGCGAGTGCCCGCCGTCGTGATCTCGCCGTACGCCCGGCGCCGCTTCGTGGACCACACCCTCTACGACACGACGTCGATCCTGAAATTCATCGAGACGCGCTGGAGGCTGGCACCGCTCGGCTCCCGCGACGCCGCGGCGAACGATCTGACCGCCGCCTTCGACTTCACTCAGACGCCGCCCCGCTGACGCGTTCGCGGCACGCGGCCGCATCCCCGACCCGCCGACGCGCTGCTACCATTGGCGCGTGGCCGACGAGATCGAAGGCTTCTTCGGGCGCGGCGTCACCGATGGCCTGCCCGTGGTGCCGCCGACGCGGGCCCGGGTGGACGCGATGCTGGGGACGACGAAGCGCGAGCGCGATCACGTCGTCGCCCAGGTGCCGCCCAACATGGGGCGGGCCACGGTCGAGAAGATCGCGGTCAACGCCGTCATGGCCGGCTGCCGCCCCGACTATTTTCCCGTGGTGCTCGCCGTCGTCGCGGCGGCGTGCGATCCCGTCTTCAACCTCCACGGCCAGTCGGGGACGACCAACGCGGCGTCACCGCTGATCATCGTCAATGGTCCCGCGCGGCAACGGCTCGGCGTGAACTGCGCGGCCGGAGTGTTCGGACCGGGCTATCGCGCCAACGCGACGATCGGGCGCGCGCTGCGGCTGATCATGATCAACCTGGGCGGCACCCGTGCCGGCCAGATCTCGATGTCGACCATGGGTCATCCCGGCCGCTACACGTACTGCATCGGCGAGTACGAGGAGGCGTCGCCGTGGGAGCCGCTCCACGTCGAGCACGGATTCGCGTCGACCGACAGCACGGTGACGCTGTTCTCTGGCGAGAGCCCGTTCATGGTCAACGACCATCTGAGCCGCGCGGCGCCGCAGCTCGTCGCCTCGCTGGGCTGGTCGGCCGCGGGCGCGTGGAATCACAAGAGCTACCCGCTGTATGGCCACACGCTGTTCGTGATCGGGCCCGAGCACGCCCGGACGCTCGGCGAAGAGGCATGGTCCAAGCGCGACGTGAGGCAGTTCCTGTACGAGACCATCCGCCGGCCGGCGCGCGACCTCGCGCCCGGGCCGGACGGCGCCGAGACGAGCCGCCTCAAGAATCTGCTCGGTGATCGCGCCCCCGACGAGCGGATTCCGAAGTTCCCGTCTCCCGAGGAGATCCTGATCGTCGTCGCCGGCGGCACGGCCGGACGCTTCTCGGCCGTCGTGCCCGGCTGGATGGGCGGCGAGCTAGGCTCGCGGCCGGTGACGCGGAAGATCGACTAGCGCCAGCGCGGGCGCTCCGTCACCGCCGGCCAGACGCTGGCCGAGCGCAATCAACGCCCGGCCGAGACGGCTCCGCCAGCCGAGCCGTGTGCGGCGCTGCTCCCGCACCAGGGGCGCCGTAGACCACTGGGCGCGGGCCTGCTGGAGTCGCTCCTGGACGATCGTGGCCACGAGACATTCGTTGATGTCCATGCCGTCATCGTCGCCGTTCCGCGACCATAAGCAAAATCAATTGTCGTTATGCTGACCATCAGCTCGGTTTTGGGTGTGGATCTGCCCTTCGCGCTGGCGCAGGTGCGGACGCTCGACGCGGTCGTGCGCCACGGGAGCTTCTCGCGCGCCGCCGCCGAGCTGAAGCTCACCCAGCCCGCGGTCAGCATGCAGGTTCGCCAGCTCGAGACGGCGCTCGGGCTGCCGCTGGTCGAGCGCATGGGCAAGCGCGCGTTCGCCACCCGTGCCGGCGAGCTGCTCCTCGAGCACGCCGCGCGGGCCGTGCGGGAGCTCGAGACCGCCGTTCAGATGATGCAGCGGCTGCGCGGGCGGGTGGCCGGCCGCATCCGGATCGGCACCAGCGCCTCGCTCAGCATCTACGTGCTGCCGCCGGTGTTCCGCAGCTTCCGGGCCCGCCATCCCGAGGTCGAGCTGATCGTGGTCACCGGCAACGCGCCGGAGATCGCGCAGGCGATCGTCGCCAACCAGCTCGACATCGGCATCACCAGTCTGCCCGTACGCGAGCGCGAGCTGACCGTGCTCCCGTTCTGCGAGGACGAGCAGGTGGCCATCGCGCCCCGGCGGGCGCCGTGGCGGTCGCGCCGGCGGATCACCGCCGCCGAGCTGGCCTTGCACCCGCTGATCCTGTTCGAGCGCGGCGGAACCGTGCACCGGGTGATCGAGGAGTGGTTCCACCGCGCCGGCGTCACGCCACGGGGCGTGATGGAGCTCGGCAATACCGAGGCGATCAAGAAGCTGGTCGGGGCCGGGCTCGGTCTGTCGATCGTCTCGCACTTCACCGTCGACGGCGGCGGCCGGGTCGGAGGCGTGGTCGCCATGTCGCTCGACCCGCCGCTCATCCATCAGCGCGGTATCATCCTGCGCCGCGACAAGCCCCGGACGCCCGCCCTCGACGCGCTGCTCGCCGCGCTGCGGGATGTGCGGTTCACGCGGCGGCGCCGATCGACGCGCGTGCGCTGACGCTTCAGGGCGAGATAGTTTCCGAGCGCCGGATCAGCGAGGTGTTCCGGCGAGGGCGAAGCCTTCGACCGGGACGAGCCGCTTCGCGACGGGATCGACCGCGAGAAAGAGGCTCTCGAGAGCGACGGCGCCAAGCAACGCTGGACCGCTCGGCGCGATGAAGCACGGCGTCGTGACTTCGCCGCCGTCGAGTCCGAGTCTGACGTCTGCGACGGGCCAGGACGCTCGCTGCCCTCCCGCGATCACGACGGCCTGGGTGCGGCGCGCCACCAGCTGCAGTCGCTGAGCCAGCGGTGCAGGAACGACCAGGAGCGTCGCGCCAGTGTCCACGAGTAGTTCGACATCCTCGCTAGCCCCGGTGGGACCCGTGAGACGGGCGGTCACTCGAAAGGGGCCCATCGTTTCCATTGTATTCAGCAGCCGGTGGTTCTGGCGATGTCCTCAGAACGATACGGCGCCTAGTTCTTCACCGACCCCGCGGTGAGCCCGGCGACGTAGTAGTCGACGAAGAACGAGTAGATGATCGCCACCGGGACCGAGCCGAGCAGCGCGGCGGCCATGAGCTGGCCCCAGTAGAAGACGTCGCCGCGGATGAGCTCGGTGATGGCGCCCACCGGTACCGTGCGAATCTCGCTCCTGGTGAGAAAGATCAGCGCGTAGAGGAACTCGTTCTGCGCCAGCGTGAAGGCGAAGATCCCGGCCGAGAGCAACCCGGGCGTGCAGAGCGGCAGCACGACGCGGACCATCGCCTGCCAGCGGCTGGCGCCGTCGATGCGCGCGGCTTCCTCCAGCTCGCGCGGCACGCTCTTGAAGTAGCCCATGAGCAGCCACGCGCAGAACGGGATGAGGAGCGTGGGATACGTGAGCATGACGGCGCTGAGCGTGTTCCCGAGCTCGAGGCGATTGATGATGTCGGCCATGGGGATGAACAGGAGCGGCTGCGGGACCAGGTAGGTCGCGGCGACGCCGATGGCGACCACGGCCGCGCCCGGAAAGTTCATGCGCGCCAGCGGGTAGGCGATCATCGTGCCGAGGACCAGCGACACCGCGGTCGAGACCACCGCGACGAGCAGGGTGTTGTACGTCCAGGTGAGGAAGCTCGTCTGCGTGAGCAGGTCGACGTAGTGCTTGAGCGTCGGCTGGTGGACGACGAGCGGCATGATCCGAGCGTTGTAGAGCTCGCGATTCGGCTTGATGGAGGTGATCGCCATCCAGTAGAACGGGAACAGCATCGCGACCAGGAAGAACGCCAGCGGCAGATAGAGCCTCAAGCTTCGCGCGCCGATCCCGCGTCCACCCGCGATCATTCCCGCCGCAGGTAGAGCGTCAGCGCGACGATGAGCAGCGCCAGTGGCGGCAGCATCGACAGCGCGACGGCCGCGCCCATGCCGAACTGGCCGCCCGACATGCCCACGTCGAACGCGAACGTCGCGAAGAGGTGGGTGGCGTTGGCCGGCCCGCCGTGCGTGAGCGCGTAGACGAGCTGGAAATCCGAGAACGTGAAGATCACCGAGAACATCGTCACGATGATCAGCACCGGCTTGATGATCGGCAGCGTGACGTGCCGGAAGCGCTGCCTGGCGTTCGCGCCATCGATGGCGGCGGCTTCGTAGAGGTCGGGCGCGATGGTCTGCAGCCCGGCCAGCAGCGTGATGCCGTAGAACGGCAGGCCGCGCCACGTGTTCACGACGATGATCGAGACCATGGCCAGGCTCGCGTTGCCGAGCCACGAGGGCCCCGCCTTCATCACGCCCGCCTTCACGAGTGTCCAGTTCACGACGCTGAACGTCGGATCGAGGATCCACATCCACGCCACGGTGCTGAGGATGGTCGGGACGATGAAGGGCAGGAGCAGGAACGCCCGGGCCAGGTTCTTTCCGCGGAAGTGCTGGTGCATCACCAGCGCCATCGCCAGACCGCCGGCGAGCTTCAGCAGCGTCGCGACGATCGTGTAGACGAACGTGTTGCGCGTGATCTGCCAGAAGACCGCGTCGTGCAGCAGGGTCTCGAAGTTGCTCAGGCCGACGAAGACCCCGGACTGGGTCACCCGGCGCTCCTGGAGCGAGAGGAAGATGCCGTAGAAGAACGGATAGGCGACGAAGGCGAGCAGGAAGAGGACGCCGGGCGTCAGCATCAACCAGCTCCAGACGCCCTCGCGCTCGAGGAGGTCGCGCAGCGTGAACGAACGACCGGCGGCGGGAGCCGGGCGCGCGAGCGACGCCGGGCCGACCGCCATCGCTTACGTCGCTCGAGAGAGGTGCATAGGGTTCCCGTACGGTACGGGTCGGCCTGTTCGCTGTCAAACGGCGGCGCCCCGATGCTATGCTGTTCCGCTTCCACGGGAAGCCCATGAACATCAGGCGCTGCATTCCCGCCATCAGCCTGGCCGTGCTGGTCCTCCTCGGCGCCTTCCCTGCGCTCGGACAGGCGCCGAAGTCGGGTGGCCGGCTCAACCTGAGACTACGTGAGGACCTCCCGCAGGGCTTTGCGATCAACGAGAGCCCGACGATCTCGACGATGTGGCCGGCCATGCCGTGCTTCAACAACCTGGTGCTCTTCGATCCGTTCAAGCCCACGCACAGCGCCGACACGATCATCGGTGAGCTCGCCGAGCGATGGTCGTGGCAGGACAGCTACCGCAAGCTCGTCTTCTTTCTCCGCGCCGACGTGAAGTGGCACGACGGCAAGCCGTTCACCGCCAGGGACGTCACGTACACGTTCGACCTCCTGCGCGAAGCGCCGGACGCTCCGGCCAAGCTCCGCCTCAATCCCCGGCGGGAGTGGTACGCGAACGTGGAGAGCGTCGACGCCGTCGATCCCCAGACGGTCGTGGTGCGGCTGAAGCGGGCCCAGCCTTCGTTCCTGCTGATGCTGGCCTCCGGCTTCTCGCCCATCTACGCCGCCCACGTGCCGGCCGCCAGCTACCGCACCGGCTGCATCGGCACGGGGCCGTTCAAGCTGAAAGAATGGCGCAAGGGCGAGTTCGTCGAGTACGTGAAGAACACCGACTACTTCGTGAAGGGACGGCCGTACCTCGATGGTCTGCGCTACCTGATCATCGCCGAGCGGGGCACGGCGACGGCGGCGCTGCAGGCGGGACGTGTGGACGTGGCGTTCCCGGGCGAGACCCCCAAGCCCATCGCCGACCAGCTCAGGAAAGCGGTTCCCCAGCTCGTGATCACGCCGGTGGGCACGAGCGTGGTCGATCATCTCATCATCAACACGAGGAAGGCGCCCTTCGACAGCGTGAAGGTGCGCGAGGCGGTGAGCCGTGCCATCGACCGGCGTGCGCTCATCGCGGCCGTATACCAGGGCGGAGCGGTCGTCGGCGCCTGGATGGCTCCTCGCCCGTACGGAGTTTGGGGACTGGTCGAAGGTGATCTGCGCGGGCTGCCGGGCTACGGGAATCCCGGTGACGAAAAGGCGAAGGCCCGGACACTTCTCGCCGAGGCCGGATTCGGTCCGGCCAGGCCGTTGAAGGCCGAGATGCTGACCCGCGGACTGCCGGCCTTCGCCGACCTCAGCTCATTCGTGATCAGCGAGCTCAAGCGTGTCGGGATCGAGGCCTCACTCAGGCAGGTCGAATCCTCGCAGTGGTATCCACTCCAGGCCCGCGGCGAGTTCCAGATCGGCACCGATCGGAACGGCATCGAACCCGACGACCCCGACGCCAACTTCTACGAATTCATCGGGTGTCGATCGCCCCGCAACTATTCAGGCTACTGCGACGAGGAGATCACGCGGCTGATCGATCAGCAATCGCAGGAGCTCGATACCAGGAAGCGGCTCGCGCTGGTGCAGGAGATCCAGATGAGGATCGAGGCGGCGGCGGTACGCCCGGTGCTGGACTGGCGACTCGACTATTTCACGGTGTGGCCCCACGTGAAGAACCTCGTGCCCCACCAGTCGATCTACGGCTGGGGGCGCATGCAGGAAGTCTGGAGCGAGCGGTAGCTCAGGGCGTTCCGGTCAGGATGGCGATGACCTGAGGCACCGCCTCGGCCGCCCGCGCGTCGAGCTGCGCGCGCGTCAGGCTGCCGATGGGATGCGGCACGATCGCGAACGGATAGAGCGGATTGCCGCAGATCTCGGCCTGCGCCTTGACGCTCGCCACGAACTCCTCGGTACAGATCACTGCCGTCGGTACGCCCCGCCGATCCAGCTCGATCCCGTCGTGCAAACTGCACGTGGAGCACGACCCTCAGTCGCCGATGGCGGTCACGACGACGTCGCATGCGCGCGCGAGCGCGTCGAGCATGGCCGCGTCGGCGACGCGGCTGGCGCTCGACTTCGTCATCGTCACGACGCGCTCGATGCGATACCGCGACGCGAGCCGCGCGCGCACGAGCTCCAGCAAGTGATCGCCGTTGACCTTGCTGTTGCTGAGCAGCCCGAGGACCTTGCCGTCGAGGTCGGCGATCCGCTTGGCCATCGTGCTCTCGGCGTGGTCGGCGGCGATCGTCGGGTCGAGGATCTTCAGCGTCATCAGCGAACCTCCCGGGTGACGGCCAGCGAGTTGCGATAGCGGCTCCAGGACGGAATGAACGCGGAGTGGCCGCCGGCGCCGCCGCCGGCCACCACGACGTGGATGTCGTCGGGTCCGTTGCCACGGTGTACCCACCGGTCCTCGTCGTCGGGCTCCACGGCGCCGGCGAGCTTGCCGCCGCGCTTCAGGTCGGCGCGCGTGCGCCGCGCCCGAGCGTAGAGCTCCGCCTTGATGCGCGACTTGGTCCATCCGTCGCGCGCCAGGATCTTGACGTGCTCGGGGGCCAGGACGACGAACGACTGACCGGGACTGAAGCTGCCGAGGCTCGCCATCGTGTCGCCGAGCGCGACGAGGATCGCATCGGCCGTCTCGCCGTAGTGGCTCAGGACGTTGTGGGGAGCCTCGGCTGCGAACACCGTGACCGTGCTGGCCGTGCGCGCGAAGCCCCGCTCGACATGGAGCGGCTCCCACGGATTCTCTTCCTCGCTCTCGGCGATGCAGTAGCTGTACTTGCCGGGATGGCCCTGCGTCGACTTGTCGAGGACGCCGGGCTGGGCGCCGAGGCAATTGAGCGTGATGAGGCGGATGGCGCGGCCCACGGTCGCGTTGGCCCGCCAACCGGGCCCGAAGACGTTGGTGGAGCTGTTGAAGCCGAGGCGCTGGCGGATCGGGCCATTGACGACGACGAGCGTGGCCGATCCGCCGGTGCTCGTGATCGCCCCATGAAGTGTGAAGGCGGGATCGCCCATCGCATCGAGCGCGGCGAGGATCACCGGCATGTACTCGGCCAGGCAGCCGGCGAGCACGGCGTTGATCGCGACCTTCTCGGCCGTGATCGTGCGACGTCGCACCGGCTCGGTGATGACGACGTCGCCCGGCTCGCGGCCGGCCGCAGCGAGGAAGCGGCGCACGGCCTCCTCGGTTGCCGGCACGACGGGAAGCCCGTCGGTCCACCCGCGCTCGAAGTACGCCTCGACGCCCTCCGCCCAGTCGGCGACCGCATACCCGGTGGCGGTCAACTTTGCCGACGAAGCACACATGATGGATTCGCTTCTACACTGCGACTCTTTGACGTGTCAAACGACCTTCGCGAGAAGCTCACTGGGCGAACGGTGCGGGGAAGAGACCTTCCAGCTTGTCCTCCGGCTGGCGTTGTGGAAAAGTCTTCCTATGTCGTCAGGGAAAAGTAGTGACCATCTTGCCTTCTCACTTCCATCAAGTTCAGAAATTGAAATTCTCGGCCAAAGTTGGACCGTTACGTGCACCGCGTGCCACTCTGTGCATCACATCCAGGCGCTCGTCATGCGGGATCAACGTGGGATCTGCCCGGAGACGATCCGATCGAAGCCGTGAACGAGAACGCTGGCGGAATCCCGGACGGTCAGGCCACGCTGCCGAAGGTTCTCGTCGGCGATGATCACGGTGACGAGGGCTCGCTTCGATGGCTCATGGGATCGAGTGGCCTGGTGCAGGACGTCATCGAGCAGATCCGGGAAGTGGCCGACTCCAACCTAAGGATCCTCATCCAGGGAGAGACGGGCACGGGCAAGGAGCTCGTGGCCCGTGCTATCCACCAGATGAGTTCCCGACGCGACAAGCCGTTCGTGGCGCTGGACTGTGGAGCGACTCCGGAGACGCTGATCGAAGCCGAGCTATTCGGCTATGAGAAGGGCGCGTTCAGCGGCGCGCATCGACGAAAGAACGGATACTTCCACCTCGCCGAGAGAGGCAGTCTGTTCTTCGACGAAATCGCGAACCTTCCCTCGACCATCCAGGCAAAACTCATCCGGGTATTACAGGAGCACCGGGTGCAACGTCTGGGAGGCCGACGCGCGGCTGCCGTGGACGTCCGAATCCTCGCCGCCTACAGCGCCCCGCTGGTCGATGACATCCGGGTCGGACGTTTCCGACAGGATCTCTATTACCGGCTGAGAGAGTTCGTGATCATCCTGCCACCTCTGAGGGAGAGACCGGAGGACATCCCCCACCTGGCGGAGCGGTTCCTGATCGAGACCAGCGTCGAGTTGAGGAGACCGGCGCGCGGCATCTCGGACGAAGCGTTCGAGCTGCTCCGACGGTATTCCTGGCCGGGCAACGTCAGGGAGCTCCGAAACGTGATTCGACAGGCCGTTGTCCTCAGCTCGGACCTCATCCAGCCCACGCACCTCGCGGGCCTCTTCCCCGAACGCTCTCGGACGCCCGCGACGTCGCCGGACCCGACGCCACCGGACGGGCTCTCCCTCAAGCAGATCGCGGAGACGGCCGCCGCCGAGGCTGAAAGCCGCGCGATCCGGCGAACCCTTCAAGCCACGCGCGGCAAGAAGAGCGAAGCGGCCCGTCTGCTCAAGGTTGATTACAAGACGCTTCATCTCAAGATGAAGCGATATCGGATTTACGCGCGGGACTTCATGGTGTAGATCGCGATCACAGAGGCTCGAGGAAGAAACAGCATCAGCATCCCTGGCGTCGCCGCCAGAGCTGTGGCGTCGGCGCCAGACTCTCGATTCCGGTTGAATCCGCTGCCCGCCCCGGTCCCCGAGCGCTCTCATGCGTTCGCCTCTGTGGCGTCGAGACCAGAGTTCTGGACCGCGCACCACAATCCCGCCCTTGGCACTCGGTTTGCCCGCCGTTGTTCCCTCGTGACATTCAGCTCCGGTATTCGGAGGCGAGATCGATCGAGAGTGTATGACCTGTTCCATGACCACTACGAAGGAGGGGATCGTCAGCTTCCTGGCACTCAATTGGCTCGAAGGAGGCGACAACGATGAGGCTCCAGGTACGGCCTTTGCGGCTCGCGTTCACGACGTTCCTCGCGCTGATGGTGGGATTCGCCGGGGTTTCCAGTTCAGCGCCACCTGCGAAGAGCCTACCCGGGAAGAGCTCTTCCGTCTCTTCAACGGTCGCCACGACGGCTCAGGCGGGAGTTAGCTACAGCGGCCGGGCCTTTGCGGCGTTCGTCGACGTGCCCGCGCTGGGCGTGCACCGGATGTACGTGTCGGACACCGGCAACCTCCCTCCCGAGGGCGGATTGCAGACGGCGAAACTCGCGGATGTCACCGTGCCCAGCGTCCTGAGTGCCCAGATCCTGATTGCCCGGACGAGCGGG
>MNEG01000159.1 GCA_001917585.1 Candidatus Rokubacteria bacterium 13_1_40CM_68_15 | reverse complement strand
GTACAGCGAGATCCTGGCGCCTCGGGGCCGCGGTCGGGGCTTTTGAGCGAAGACCGCCAGACGCTTGCCCCGTCGTATGGCTTGAGCCCGAACTCCAGGCCGAGATCAGGCTGCGCGGACGTGATGCAGGGGCGGCTTGCGCGCGCCGGTGATCAGATAGCTCCGGCGGGATATTGATCCGACCGTGACGACGTGAGAGCCGGGAGCGTGTGAGGGCGTCGATCCGCAATGACGAGTACGTGTTTCCCGCCGACCGCGCCCGGCCTTTGAACGTGCCGCCCGAGCTGAATAGCCGGTCTCGTGGTTGCGCGGGGGTTGCAGCCGCCGCCTCGGTTCGCCGCGCTTTGCAGCCTCGCGACTTTTAAATACGCGGTCTATCTAGCTGGCGCGTCTACCAGCGGAAGTCTTCGTTGCGGCGTCCCTTGTCCTGAGTCCGTCGCTCCCCCGTCGGTTTCCCACGCTTTGGGCCGCCCGGCCGACGCTCGCCTTCGTCGCGGCGCTTGGCGCCACGACCACCACCCCGGGTGTCACCGCCGCGAGGTGGCTCCCCCCCCCCCCCCACCGCCACCACCGCCACCGAAGCCGCTGCCAGGGGGGCGCGGGCTCCACGGCCGCGATCCTCCCGCGCCCGGAGGTCCCCCGGCGGGACGCCCGCCCATGGGCCGCGGTCCTCTCGGCGCCGGCGCGCTGCCGCGCGGTGTCGCCTTGTCGACCCGGATCATGCGGCCGTCGAGGTTGGCCCCGTTCATGCCGGCGATCGCTCGGTCGGCCTCGTCCTGGGTGCCCATTTCGACGAAGCCGAAGCCGCGCGAACGCTGGGTCTCACGGTCGGTCATGACCATCGCCGACTGCACCGTGCCGTAGCGCGCAAACGCGTCCCGCAGGCTGTCGTTCGAAGTCGTGAAGGAGAGTCCGCCCACGAAGAGCTTCACGCCCATGCCGGTGTCCTTTTTACGCCGAGCGCGCTCGCTGGGTCCAGCCCACGAGTTCGGCGAGGGGGCGGGCGTTCAGGACCTGCGACGGGCCGATCCAGGCCCGCCGAGCGACGGCCACCCCCAGCGCGAGGTTGTCGAAGTTGGTCAGGTAGTGGGTGTCCGTGTTGATGGCGATGGGGATGCCGAGCTCGGCGGCGCGCCGGGCGTGGACGTCGGCGAGGTCCAGGCGCTCGGGGGAGGCATTGATCTCCAGGGCCTTGCCGTGTTGCTGCGCGGCCGCAAACACCGCCTCCATGTCCACATCATACGGGTCGCGGGAACCCAGGAGCCGGCCGGTCGGGTGCGCCAGAACGTGGACCTTTGGGTGGCCGAGCGCTCGCACGATTCGCGTCGTCATCTCCTCGCGCGTCTGCTTGAAGCGCGAGTGGACGGCCGCCAGGACGATGTCGAGCTCGTCCAGCACCTCGTCGGGGAAGTCCATCGTCCCGTCGGCCAGGATAGCGCACTCGCTGGCGGCCAGGATGCGGATTCGATGCGACGCCTGGAGCTGGCGGATCTGCCGGATCTGGGTACGGAGCTCATCGATGCTCAGCCCGCCGGCGATGGTATCGGAGCGCGAGTGATCGGAGACGGCAATGTATTCGTAGCCGCGGTCCTCGGCCGCGGTCACGAGCCTTTCGAGCGAGAGGCGGCCGTCCGACCAGTCGGTGTGGGCATGCAGATCGCCGCGGATGCGGTCCGTGGTGACCAGCTCGGGCAGGCCGCCGTTGCGGGCGGCGTCGATCTCGCCGGCGTTCTCGCGCAGCTCCGGCGGTATCCACGGCAGCCCCACGGTGGCATAGACCTCTTCCTCGGTTTCCCCGGCCACGCGCTTGCCGCTCTTCTCCTCGAACACGCCGTACTCGCTGATGGTCAGCCCACGGCGCTTGGCCAGCTCGCGGACGCGGACGTTGTGGTCCCGTGAGCCGGTGAAGTACTGGAGCGCGGCCCCGAACGCCGCGGGCTCGACGACGCGGAGATCGACCTGGAGCCCGTCCTGGTGGCGGACCGACACCTTGGTGTCGCCGCGCGCGATCACCTCGATCACCGAGGGCAGGGACGTCAGGGTATCGATGACGCGCGCCGGCTCGGTGGAGGTCACCAGGATGTCGACGTCCTTCACGGTTTCCCGCATCCGACGCAGCGAGCCCGCGACTTCCAGGCGCTCGACGCCGCCGTGAGAGCGCAACGCTCCGGCCACGTGCTCGGCCACGGCCCGCGCCGCGGGCAGCAGCGTGCGCGTGCGGCCCGCCCGCCAGATCGCGATGCCCTTCAGGATGTTCTCGCAGGTCTTCTCGCGAATACCGGCCACCCCGAGGATTTCCTTCGTGCGGCAGATCTCCTCCAGGCGCTCGACCGTGTCGACGCCGAGACGATCCCAGAGGAGCTTCGCGGTGCGCGGGCCGAGACCCCGGATCTCGAGGAGGGTGAGGAAGCGCGGGGGAAGGTCGGTGCGCATCGCCTCGAGCTGGGCCAGGCGTCCCGTGCGCAGGAACTCGTCGACGCGTGCCGCCAGATCCTTGCCGATGCCGGGAAGCTTCTGGAGCTCACCGCGGGCGGCGACGCCCGCAATGTCCTCGGTCAGGGACTCCAGCATCTGGGCCGCCCGCTGGTAGGCTCGGACGCGGAAGACGCTCTCGTTCCGGACCTCGAGGAGCGTCGCCATCTCGTAAAACAGGCGCGCCAGCTCGAAGTTCTGCACTCTGGGCCCATGATACACTCGCCCCGCAGTGATTGCCGCCTGGTGCTGGGAGCTCATCGAGCCCTACCTCCGCCGCAACCTCGCGAATCAGGGCGTCGAGCGGCCGACGCGTCGCCAGCTCCTCGAGGAATTCACGCGCGTCTGGCCGGAGTTCACGGCCACCATCGGAGTCCAGGAGCCCTTCGCCGGGACGATCCGGTTCAAGTGGCTGGCCCGGCTGGCGAGCGACGCCATGGCCCCGTTCCTCGACGATCCCATGGGATATCTCCACGCCCGTTACGGGGGCGGGAAGTTCAAGATGAACCTCCATCACGGTCTCCACTTCGTGAACACGAAGAACTTCAAGCCGGAGGGCGAGCCGCGCTGGCGCGACGTCGCCGAGCTGGCCCTCGACTAGGGAGGGCGCATGCCCAGCGACGAGACGCGCCGGCTGCTCAAGCTCTTCGGCGTGGCCGTGACGAATCTCGAGGACGCCATCGACAGGCGTGCGCCGGTCGAGGAGATCACGAAGCTCGACGCCGAGCTGGCCGATCGCACGCGCGAGGTCATCGCGTTCGTCGAGCGCCTGCGCAGCCGGCGGATTTTGTAACGGAGCGCGTGCCCGGATTCATTCTGTAACGGAGCGCGTGCCCGGAGTCACCGTGGGTGGCCTGAGAGAGGTGCGTCACGTGAGGCTCCTCGATGCGACCGGCGTGCCTTTTTCGGCGCCCCGGCCGCCGCGGCGGATCGTCTCCTTGATTCCGAGCACGACCGAGACGCTGTGCGCCCTCGGTCTGGCCGACGCCCTCGTCGGCATCACCGTCTACTGCCGGGAGCCGGCCGCCCTCCTGCGTGACAAGACGCGCATCGGTGGCGAGAAGGATCCTGACCTGGCGAAGATCCGCGCGCTGGCCCCCGATCTCGTCATCGCCAACGTCGAGGAGAATCACGCCGAGCACGTGGCCACGCTGCGGGCCTGGGGCATCCCCGTGTGGGTCACGTATCCGCGGACCGTCGCCGAGGGCATCGGGATGGTGCGCGAGCTGGGGGCGGTGACCGGCACGGCCGGACGGGCGGACGAGATCGCCGGCGAGCTCGACGAGCTCTACGCGGCCACGCGGGCCCGCCTCGACCGTCGGCCACCGGTGTCGGTCTTCTACGCGATCTGGCGGGATCCCTACATGACGGTGGGCCGGGACACCTACGTGCACGACATGCTGCGGGTGTGCGGGGGCGCCAACGTCTTCGCCGACCGCCCCGAGCGCTACCCGACGGTGACGCTCGACGAGATCGCCGCGCGACGGCCCACCGTGATCCTGCTCCCCGACGAGCCGTTCCGTTTCAGGCCGAAGCACGTCGGCGACTTCGCGCCGTGCGCGGCGCGCGTCCACCTCGTGGACGGCAAGCCGTTCTCCTGGCACGGGCCGCGCATCGCCGAGGCGCTGCGCTCGATTCCCTCGCTCCTGGCTGGCTAGCCTTCCCCGTCGCCCGCCGACTTCTTGAGGTCGAGGATGGCCGACAGCCCCGGCCACTCGTCGCGGACCTCGAGGCGCGTGATCCGGCCCATGTGCTGGACCATCTCGCTGATCCGGTGACAGGCATCCAGCGTGCGCTGGATCGCCTCGCTGTTGGGATCGTCGGGGCCGAGGCGGCGCGCCATGAGCTCGAGGTTGCCGGTGATGACGAGGAGCGGATTGTTGATCTCGTGGGCGGCCGCATTCGCCAGGTGCGTGACCGAGCGTAGCGCCTCGGCCTGGCGCTGCGCGATCTCGGCGCGCTTGCGCTCGGTGACGTCTTCCAGGGTGCCCTCGTAGTGCAGCACGCGCCCGCCGGACGTGCACACGGCCCGCGCGCTCTCGCGAGCCGAGATGACGCTGCCGTCGTGACGGCGCAGCTCCACGTCCATGTCGCGGATCACGCCATCGCGCTCGATGGTGGACCGCCAGCGCTCGCGGTCCTCGACGCGCGCATAGAGGTCGGCCGCGTTCATCGCGAGCAGGGTCGCGCGATCGGGATAGCCGAGCATCGTCACCAGCGCCCGGTTGGCGTCGAGAATCCGTCCCTCGGGCGTCGTTCGGTAGATGCCGACGGGGACGCGCTCGAACAGTCCCCGCAACCGCTCTTCCGCGTCTTCGGCCTGGCGGCGGCGGTGCTCCGCCTCGTCGTAGAGGCGCGCATG
Organism: Candidatus Rokubacteria bacterium 13_1_40CM_68_15; assembly: GCA_001917585.1. Lineage (GTDB taxonomy): Bacteria > Methylomirabilota > Methylomirabilia > Rokubacteriales > CSP1-6 > 40CM-68-15. The sequence goes on along the minus strand of MNEG01000159.1, from coordinate 20,049 downwards.
CTCGAGGGCGACGGCCGCCTGGTCGGCGAACGTCTGGAGGAGCTGGACCGCCGTCTCGCTGAAGTCGCGGCCCGCGCGGTCGGCGACGGCGATGGCGCCGATGGGGCGGTTCTGGACCAGGAGGGGAACGGCCAGCATCGCGCGGTAGTCGGTGCGCTCCAGCTGCTCACGGGCGCCCACGCTGTACGCGATGCGCGGCTCGGCGAGCACGTCGGGCGACGTGATCGGAGCCTTCTGCTGAACGGCGATCCCGCACGTCCCGTATCCGCGCGGCAGCACGAGCACCCAGTCGAATCCACTGTCGGGTGCCACGGAGCTGGCGATCACCACGAGGTCTTCGGTCTCCGGCTCCAGATGGTAGACGCTGGCCGCACCGACGTGCAGCAGGTCGCGCACGTCCTCGGCGATCCGCTGCGCCACCGTTTCGACCTCGAGGGTCTGCGAGAGCAGACGCAGCAGGTCGGCGAGCGCCTCCGCGGTGCGGCGGCGCGTCTCGCTGCCCGCGAACAGTCGCGCGTTGCGGATCGCCACCGCGGCCTGGGCCACCAGGCCGTCCAGGAGCTCGCGGTCATCGTCGTCGAACACGAACGGCGTGGCCCGGGTGAGGGAGAGCACGCCGAGCATCTGGTCCTGGAAGAGGATGGGCACCGCGTACGCGCTGCGCAAGCCGCGGGCGCGGAACCACTCGCGCTGGCCGATCGGTGAGTCCGGCGCGTCGATGTCGGGCACGTGAAGCGGGCGACGGTGGAGCGCGACCCAGCCCACACCCATCTCGCCGAACGCGATCGGCTTGGGATCGAAGCCGCTGCCGAGACGATCGTCGGAGAACGCGCGCACCGTCACCGTTCCGGCGTCCTCGTCGGCCACCCAGACGGATACCGACGGCACCGCCATGATCTCGCAGGCGGCCTTGGCGATCGCGGTCAGCGCCTCGTCGTAGTCGAGCGACGAGGAGATGAGACGATTGAGCCTGGCTAGCAGGCGGAGACGCTCGACCCGCTTCTCGGGGTCGCCCATCAGCGCCGCACTCCTCCCGCCGCCGCACGAATCGCGTCCACGATGAAATGATAGCCGGTGCAGCGGCAGAGATTGCCGGCAATTGCCTCACGGATCTCGCCGTCGCTCGGCGCCGGATGCTCCTCGAGGAAGGCCTTGGCCGTGAGCAGGAGCCCCGGAGTGCAGAATCCGCACTGCAGCCCGTGGTGCTCGCGGAACGCCTCCTGGATGGGATGGAGCCGCTCGCCGTCGGCCAGTCCCTCCACGGTCGTGACGACGGCGCCGTCGAGCTGGATCGCGAAGAGCAGGCAGCTTCGCACCGGCTGGCCGTCGAGCAGCACCGTGCAGGCACCGCACACGCCGTGCTCGCATCCGACGTGCGTGCCAGTGAGGTCGAGGTCGTCGCGGAGGAAATCCACGAGGGTCGTCCGGGGCTCGACGCTCCGCGTATAGGCGCGGCCGTTGACGGTCAGGCGGATCAATCGCGGCGTCATGTTGGTATCTCGATCATTTCACCGCTCGGCTCGTGGCGCTCGTGCCTGCGGCAACTCTCGATCATTTCACCGCTCGGCTCGTCCGTCGGGCCTCGCCTCGCACTGCCACGGCGCTGCTCGGCTCGCACTACCGTATCTCGATCATTTCACTGCTCGCCTTGTGGCGCTCGTGCCTGCGGCGATTCTCGATCATTTCACCGCTCGGCTCGCCGTGCCGAGCACGGCTCACCTCGCACTGCCACTCGCACGACTAATGGCATCGCTCAGCGCGCGTGTCATCAAGGTGCGGGCCACCCGCCGGCGGTACTCGGCGCTGGCGTGCAGATCGGCGTGCGGGTCGAGCTTGCTCGCCGCCGCCCGCGCCGCGTCGTCGATCAGCGCCACCGTGGGCACGCGGCCCTCGAGCGTCGCCTCCGCGGCCGCCGCCCGCGTCGGCGTCGCGCCGCAGCCGAACACGGCGACGCGTGCGCTGCGCACCTGCCCATCGCTCAGCGCGACGAGCGCCGCAGCGCCCACCAGCGCGAAATCGCCGTGGCGTCGGGCCACCTCGTGCAGCCCCCACCCGGTCCCGGGCGCGGGCAACGGCCAGCGCGTCTCCACGACCAGCTCATCGGGCGCCAGCGCCGTCATGAGAGGGCCGACGAAGAACTCGGCGGCGGCGATGCTGCGCTCGCCGCGACGGCCGCGGGTCAGGATGACGCCGTCGCAGCAGGCGAGTAGCGCCGGCAGCTCGGCGGCGGGATCGGCGTGGGCGATCGAGCCGCCCACGGTGCCGCGGACGCGGATCGCCGTGTGGCCGATGAGCTTCAGGCCGGCGGCGAGCAGGGGAAATCGACCGTCGATCGCGCGCTCGAGATGGCGCTGGCGCACGAGCGTCCCCACCCGCAGCGCTCCGTTCGTCTCCGTCACGCCATCGAGTCCCGCGACCCGGTTGATGTCGACGAGCACTGCGGGACGAGCGAGTCTGAAGTTCAGCATGGGGGCCAGGCTCTGGCCGCCGGCCAGAACCTTCGCCTCTTCGCCGTGGCGGTGAAGGTGGTCGAGCGCCTCGTCGACGGTGCGCGGATCGACGTACTCGAACGGCGCCGGTTTCATGCCGTCTCGCGGATCAACGCGAGCAGGCGCGCGGGGCTCACCGGCGTCGCCGTGATGTCGACGCCGAACGGCTGGAGCGCATCCTCGATGGCATTGGCGATGGCGGCCGGGGGCGAGATCGCTCCGCCCTCGCCGAGTCCCTTCATCCCGAGCGGATTGCGCGGCGACGGAAACTCGAGGTGCACCGTCTCTAGCGGCGGCAGCTCCATCGCCGTGGGGACGAGATAGTCCATGAGGCTGCCGGTGAGGAGCTGGCCCTGCTCGTCGTACACCATCTCTTCGTAGAGCGCGCCGCCAACCCCCTGGGCGACGCCGCCGTGCACCTGGCCGTCGACGATCAGCGGATTGATCACCTTGCCGCAGTCGTGGGCGACCACGTAGCGGAGCAGCGTCACGTGACCGGTGCCGACGTCGACCTCGACCTGGGCCACGTGCACGGCGCTGGCGAATGTCACCGTCGGCACGTGGTGATAGGCGGTCGCTTCGAAATCCGGCGAGGCGACGCCGGGTTTTGCGAACGTCGGGATCGAGGCCTGCACGACGCGCGCGAGTGGGACCGCCGAAGCCGGAACGCCGCGCACGAACGCCTGGCCGTCCTCGATGTCGACGTCGCCGGGCGCCGCCTCCAGCAGCGCGGCCGCGGCCTTCACGAGCTTCGCTCTCACCTGATGACACGCATCGGCGATGGAGTTGCCGGCGGTGACACCGCTGCGACTGGCGAAGGTGCCGACGCCGAAAGGCACGCCGGCGGTGTCGCCGCCGACGACGGTGACGTGCTCGAGCGGCACGCCGAGCGCGTCGGCGCACACCTGAGCGAACGACGTCTCGTGACCTTGACCCGAATTCACGGCGCCGGTGGCGACGAGCACACGGCCGCCGAGGTCCACCTTCACCGTCGCCCCCTCGAACGGACCGATGGCGGTGCCCTCGACGTAGCCCGAGATGCCGATGCCGCGGTAGACGCCGCGGGCGCGCAGGGCGGCCTGGCCGCGACGAAACTCGTCGTAGTCCGCGGCCTTCAGCGCCGCCTCGAGCGCCGCCGGGAAATCTCCACTGTCGTAGACGAGCGGATTGCCGTCGCGATAGGGCATGCCGAAGTCGTACGGCAGCTCATCGGCCCGGATGTAATTGCGCCGCCTGATCTCCGCGGGGTCGATCTTCAATTCGCGGGCCAGGCGATCGACGGCGCGGTCCATGGCAAAGACGGTCTCGGGCCGCCCGGCGCCGCGATACGGAGCGTTCGGTGTCTTGTGGGTCGTGACCGCCTGGACATCGACGCGCATGTTTCTGATCCGGTGCGGCCCGATCAGATGGGCGACCGTGTTGTAGGGGAGCACGATGCCCCAGACGTTGTAGGCGCCGAGGTCGAGCCAGATGCGGTCACGCAGGCCGAGGATGGTGCCGTCACGCCGCGCGGCCAGGCTGATCGCGTGAATCTGGTGCCGCGCGTGAGCGGCGCTCATCATGTGCTCGCGCCGGTCCTCGACCCACTTCACCGGGCGGCCGAGGACGATGGCCGCGATCGGCACCAGGTGATCCTCGGGATAGCCCGAGGCCTTGGTGCCGAAGCCGCCGCCGAGATCCGGCGCGATCACGCGCACCTTGTGGTGCGGCAGCCCGAGCGCGGACGCGAGGCCCTGCTGGACGAAGTGTGACACCTGCGTGCTGTTCCACGTCGTCAACGCGCCGTCGCGACGATCCCAGACGGCGACCGCGCCGCGCGACTCGAGCGGCATCCCCACGTAGCGCTGGATGTGAAACGTCTCGCTCATCACGACGTCGGCCCCTGCGAACGCGGCCTCGACGTTGCCGATCGCGTGGGTAAACGCCACGCCGACGTTCGTGCCCCACGCCTCGTGCACGAGCGGCGCGCCGGCCTCGGCCGCCTGCCGCATGTCGGTCGCCACTGGCAGGGGCTCCCAGTCCACCTCGATGGCCTCGGCGGCGTCCTCGGCGCGGGCGCGGCTGTCGGCCACCACCATGGCGACGATCTCTCCGACGTAGCGGGCGCGATCGCGGCACAGCGCGAACTGCGGGGCCTGGCGGATCTCGAACGCGATGGCGGCCGCCAGCCCGGGCGGCGGCGCGCCGAAGAGTGGGAGCGGCTTCATCCAGGTCTCGAGATCGGCGAAGGTGAAGACGGCGACGACGCCGGGGGCCGAGCGCGCCCGCTCGGTACGGATGGCGCGGATCGCCGCGTGGGCGTAGGGCGCGCGCAGAAAGGCCGCGTGCAGCAGGCCGGCGACCTTCACGTCGTCGAGATAGCGGCCCTCGCCCCGCAGGAAGCGTGGATCCTCGCGCCGCCGGACGGCGGCGCCGAAATACTTCGCGCCCATCAGATCTGCCGTCGGGGCGCCTGCGCAGGGCCTCCGGCGCCCGACGGTCGGGCGTCCATCACTTGTCGTGCCTTGCGGGAAGGATCCAATCCAGCCAGGGCGCCACCACGGCCATGAAGAGACCGGGAATGGCGACGCCGGCGACGATCAGCACGATGCCGAGAAAGATGAGAGAGATGACGGTGGCCACGATGGCGCCCAGGTCGTTCATGAAATCTCCTCGCTCGACTTCCTGATGTCCAGGATCGGCGGCAGGTGGCCGATCTCGGCGGTGCTCTCGACTCGGGTGATGTGGGTCATGCGAGCCACGATGTCGCGAATGCGGCCGGCGCCGCCCATGGCCTGGGCCACGCGGGTGGACTCCTCGCTCCCGACGGTGAGGCGTTTCTCGAGCAGCCCGAGGGCACCCACGACGACGGCGAGGGGGTTGTTGATCTCGTGGGCCGCCGCGCCTGCGAGTAACGTGATGGCCCGAAGCTCGGCAGCGTCGCGCTTGGCCGCTTCCGCCGCTTCGCGATCGGCCGCCTCCCGGAACATGACGATCTCGTAGCGCCGTCCCTGATGCTCGACGACCCGGCGCGTGGAATCGACGGAGACGATCTCGCCCGTCCGCGTGCGGTACGGCACGCTGAAGGCGCGCGCGATGCCGCGCGCTCTGGCCTCCGCCGCCGCTGCCTCGTGCCGGCTCCGCTCCTCGGGGTCGTCCGGCCAGAGCTGACGGCTGTCGCGGCCGATGAGCTCCTCACGATGGTAGCCGGACAGCTGGCAGTCGCGCCGGTTGATGTCGATGATCTCGAAGGTGTCGGCGTCGACGATGCGGATGGCGTCGGAGGCCTCGTCGAGGATCGCGCGGAAGCGCGCGCGCTCGGCGCTGAGCCGGGCCTGGTCCTGCACGTCGTGCAGCAGGCGGGCGGTGAAGCCGACGCCGACGACGTGGGCGACGAGGACCGGGAGCCAGACCCGGCCGAAGAGCTCACGCGCATAGGGCCCGACCAGGACGAACGTGGCGAACGTCCACGCGAACACGAGCGCGGCGACGAGGAACGCGTGCCGAGGGCCGAGGCCGCCGTGCCGGCGCCCCCACGCGTGGACCCCGCCGGCGATCAGCGCCGCGCCGACGACGCCGAGGACGCCGGCCGGCGCGCCGGGGCCGCCCAGCCACACCCGGTACGCTCCGGGCAGGAGCGCGGCCAGCAGCCCGGCCGGCCAGCCTTCGAGCAGGCCGATGAGGGCGACCGGAACGGCGCGCGCGTCGATGTAGACGTCACCGGTGAGCTGGATGCGCGCGATCATCAGGACCACAGCGAGCAGACCGAAGACGCAGCCATTGGCCAGGACGTGCCAGCGCCGCTGACTGGCTTCGCCCGGCGTGAACCACTGGTAGGTGTACGAGTAGAACAGAACGCCGAACACGATGATCCCGGCTGCTTCGACGACGTCGTGCAGGTCGATGGGTGCCGTCTACTCGACCTCCAACACCATTTCGATCTCGACGGGGATGCCCATCGGCAGCTCGGCCATGCCGACCGCAGAGCGTGCGTGCTTGCCGATCGCCTCGCCGAAGACCTCGACCATCAGATCGGAGAAGCCGTTGATGACCTTCGGCTGGTCACCGAAGCCGTCGGCGGAGTTCACCATGCCGAGCACCTTGACGACTCGCTTGACCTTGTCGAGGCTGCCGAGCGAGGCGCGGGTGGTTGCGAGCAGGTTGAGCCCGACTTCGCGCGCGACCTGGTAGCCCTGCTCGGTGGAGAGCTCGCGGCCGACCTTGCCGCGCATCGAGGGCTTGCCGTCGGTGCGGAGCGGGCCGTGGCCGGAGACGAAGAGCAGCTGGCCGGCGCGGACGGCGCCGACGTAGTTCGCGACCGGTGTGTTCGGCGGGGGCAGCGCGATGTTCTTTTCCTTGAGGCGAGACTCGGCGCCCATCGGTTCTCCTCCTCGAAGCGATGACAGAGCGCGAGCATCGTGTCACACTGCCCGGGTGTCCGTCAAACCTGCGCCTGCTGTTCCGTCGCCGGCGGCGACGCTCGTCCTGTTGAGGGACCGGCCGGGGGGCGGCGTCGAGACCCTGCTGATCCAGCGTCACCACAAGAGCCGGTTCGCGGCGGGCGACTTCGTCTTCCCCGGCGGCCGAATCGAGCCCGACGACAATCCGCCCGACGCCGTCGGGTGGTGCGTCGGTCTCAACGAAGCGACGGCGGCGCGGCGCCTGGGCGTGACCGAGGGCCACGCCGCGCTGGGCTACTGGATCGGCGCCATTCGGGAAGCTTTCGAAGAAGTCGGCACGCTCATGGCGTATGGCGCCGACGGCGGCCTCGTGCGCGATCCCGCGCGCTTTGCCGCACATCGTCGCGCCTGCCACCAGGACAACCGCGCGTTCTGGGATTTCTTGCGCGCCGAGCGCCTGCGTCTGGCCACCGATCGCCTCACGTACTTCGCGCACTGGATCACGCCGGAGGAGAACCCGCTTCGCTTCGACACTCGCTTCTTTGCCGCCGTCATGCCTTCCGAGCAGACCGCGGTGCCCGACGAGCGCGAGATCGTCGCGGTTCGCTGGCTCGCGCCGGCGGAAGCGGCCGCGGCCCGTGAGCGCGGCGAAATCGGCCTCAGGCTGCCCACTCTCAAGAGCCTGATGCTGTTCGACGGGGCGGCGTCGGCCGCCGACGCTCTCGACGGCCTGGCCGGGCGCACGATCACGACCATCCGTCCCCGGCTGGTGATGGATGGAGGCGAGCGTCGGGCGATCCTGCCCGGAGAACCCGGCTACCACTGATTCTCGCTGTCACGCCTCGCTGGCAACAGCGTTGCTTGGAAAACCAGCGGAGGTGTCGACAATGAAAGTCTTTGCAGCCAGCGTCTGTCTCCTCGCCGCCGCCGTCGTCACGACCGGCTGCGTCAGGCGTGTCGTGGAGCGCGATACCAGCGTCACCCCGTCGGCGACGGTCGTGACCACCACGCCGGGTACGACCGTCGTCACGGTGACGCCGGTGATCGCGTGTGCCGGTGGTTATGCGCCCTTCGGTGGAACCAATTTCGGGGCCTGCCCGGATAGCCGGCCGTAGAAGCGCCGGACGCCGGCCACGAAGCATTGACCTGTCGTCCTCCGGACGCCTAGACTCGGCGTCCGGAGGATGACATGACCACTCTCGCCGTCGCGCTCGCCCTGCTCCTGCTCGTCAGCGGCTCACCCGCGTTGGGTCAGATTGCGCCCGATCCACAAGCGCTGGTCGGCGAGTGGGCCGGCGTGGCAACCCGGATAGCGCCGCGCGCGGGTGCGTCGCGGGCCACATATGTGCTGACGATCGAGAAGGTCGAGGGCGGGAAGGTCTACGGGCACGCCGACACGCTAGGCAGCGGGCCACCGGCGAGCTTCGTCGGAACACTCCGCGGCAACACGCTCACCTTCTACTCGGGACGCTTCGAGACCGCACTGACGCTGGCGGGCAAGCGCCTGTATGGCCTGCGGCGGGGCGGAGCCGATACCGACAACCTCGAGATCGGCCTCGACAAGGTCGAGACGAAGTGATCAGCGTCGAGACGAAGTGATCAGCCGCGGCCGACGAGGGGACCGAAGCGCGCGACGAATTCTGGCTCGCTGAGGTTGGCCGCCTTGGTCAGCGACGCCAGCATGTCTGGATCGTCGAAGTCCTCGGGCTTGAGCCGGATCATGTACGCCCACAGCGTCTGATACATCTCGGAATCCACGTCCACGTAGCGGACGCGGATCTTGCCCGTCTTGCCGTCCATCATGAGTCCGAAGGGAATGGGAACGAGGCGGCCGGCCTGGATCGTCACCATCGCGTTGCTGCCGCCGTCCATGAGGAAGCGCGTTGCCCAGTATCCGAGGCTGCGGCTGTACTGGATGTCGTGAGCGCCGGGCGGCGCACAGCGGAGCTCGTAGCCGAGCTCCTTGGCGACGATGGTCACGTCGAGACCGCGCCCGCGGAGACTGGCCGTCACGCGGTCCTTGAGTATCCGTCCCAGCTCGAGCTCGGACAACCGCACGTTGCCGAACGGGTCGTTTTCCACCGGCCCCAGCGTGGCGGGATCGAGCTTCTCGGCCAGCCCTTCGGACAGGATCGCCACGCCGTGGTCACGGCCGTGCACCCGGCGCTTGATGATGGCGCCCTCCAGGATGTCGACCAGGCGATCGAGGCTCACGCGCTTGCCGCTGAACTCCTCGGCGATGACGGTCAGCGTGGCCGCCGCCGAGCCGCCGATGCCGAGCGCGAGATGCCCGGCGTGCCGGCCCATCACGGTGACGAAGAACCAGCGTTCGGTGGTCGCCGCGTCCTGCATCAGATTCCGGACGAGCTCCTTGCCGAGGTTCGTTGCCGTCGTGAATCCGAACGTGACGATGTCGCTGGGCAGGGGCAGATCGTTGTCGATGGTCTTCGGCACGTGAGCCACGGTGAGACCGGGCAGCACCCGGGCCAGCTGCGATGCCGCGTAGGCCGTGTCGTCGCCGCCGATCGTGATCAGGTAGTTCACGTTCAGCTTCTGAAGCGTCGCGGCCACGGTTTTCACGCCATCCGGAGTGCGCGTGGGATTCGTGCGCGACGTGCGCAGGATGGAGCCGCCCTCGAAATGGATCCGCGAGAGGTCATCGATCCCCAGCTCGACGACGTGCCGCGTATCGCCCTGGACCAGCCAGCGGAAGCCGTCGTAGCAGCCGAGGACGCGGATCCCGTGGTTGCGCGCCTCGATGGTCGCGGCCGCGATGACCGCGTTGATGCCCGGCGCAGGACCGCCGCCGACGAGAATGGCCAGAGTCTTTCCGCTGTTCGCCACCACGCATCCAGCCTACTACGCAGCCTATGCTACGCGTGCAGTCAATCTCCTCGGCTCCGGATCTGCTCCTCCTCCGGTTCGGCGTTCTCTCCCGTTCGATAAAGCCGGAGAAGCTGACGAGATCGTCGCCGATTCTGGCGGGCGTTCTATAACCCCTCCAGAGGTCGGGAGTTCTGCGGTTGTCATCGTTGTTGCATTTCCCCTGCGCGGCGCGGCGACGCCAGGAGCCGCGGGCTCGGACACTGTCCTGGAAACAGTGAACTCGAACGGGGGGGCAGGAAGCGAGGCATTCGCACGCCTCCCCTCCGCACCTAGAGAGGAGCTCGCGCATGGCTGTTCGGACCCACCTCACCACCGGCGTTCCCACCCCGGTTGCCTTGGACGCGGCACGGCCGTATCAAGAGGGCATCATCGCCGGCATTATCGGCGCCGCCACGATCACGCTCTGGTGCCTGCTCGTGGACGTTGTCAGCGGCCGCCTGTTCTACACCGCGAGCGCTCTCGGCACTGCGCTCTTCGACCGCGGCATGCCGTTCGATGCGCTGCAGAAAGCGCCCGTCTCCATGGAGATGGCGATGATGTTCATGTGGCTGCGCGCGCTCGCGTTCATGGCCATCGGCGGTTTCGCCGCGCACCTCCTCGGGCGCGTCGATCGCAATCCGGGCCTCGGCTTCGGCTTCGTGCTGCTGGCCGTGGTGTTCGGCTTCGCCTTCACGGTCGCCAACATGGTCTTCGCCGCGCCGATTCTCCACACCCTCATGTGGCCGGTCGCCCTGTTCGGCAATCTCTTCGCCGCGACGGCGATGGCCGGATATTTCCGGCGGTGCCACCCACAGCTGACGATGCATCCCTGAGCATTCCCCTCGCGTTTGCGGAGCGCGTCGGTCGGGTCTATACTCCGGGCCCACCGAAGGGTCGGATCGCACCCGGAAAGGAGTAGGGTGATGACCGCTCAGACCGACGCGACCGCAACCGCAGGTGTTTCCGTTCCTGCTGCCGACACCGCGCGCCTCTACCAGGAAGGCCTCGTCGCCGGCGTCATCGGTGCCCTCACCGTCGCCCTCTGGTTCCTCGTCGTGGATGTTCTCCAGGGACGGCCGCTCTACACGCCGACCGTGCTGGGGACCGCGCTCTTCGGGCGCGCGACCATGGTCGGGTCATTCGACACCCTGCCGGTCTCGATGGACATGGTGCTCATGTTCACGTGGGTCCACGGCCTCGCCTTCGCGGCAATCGGCGGCGTGGCGTCCCGCCTGCTCGCCGTGGCCGAGCGCAACCCGAGCATCGGGTTCGGCGTGCTGCTGCTCTTCGTCGTCTTCGAGTTCGGGTTCACGGTGACGGCGATGCTCTTCGCAGCGCCGGTGTTGAAGGCGCTGACGTGGCCGGCCGTGCTGGTGGCGAATCTCCTGGCCGCGGCCGCGATGGGAGGCTACTTCTGGCTCCGCCATCCGGCGCTGAGGGTTAGCCCCTAGCGCAGAGCTTTTCAGGACCTTTGGGTGACCGAGAGGCCGTCGCCGAGACGCTGAAGACGGCTCGCTGACGAGTGCGCCCCGGCGCGCGCGCGTAAATCCGCGATCGATCGACACTCTCCCCCTGGCACATCCTTTGGAATCACGCCCCTCGTCCGACCGTCGCCAAGCTCGAGAACGAGAATGGCCGAAATTCTTGACTTGCGGGGCGGTGGCCAGCGACATTGCCGTGTTACTACCGCTGCACGAGGAGGCCCGGGTGCGAGAGCGCTGTGCCGCGCTGATCGTCGTCATGCTGTCGATCGTCGTCGCCACACCGGCGAGGGCGCAGACGCGTCCCTCCCAGCCGCCGACTCCCAGCGAGGACCGGCCGGTCGTCGAGGCCCGGACCACCGAGCGGGAGCACTTCCAGATCAAGGTCGGGCCCTCCTACGACGAGGGTGACTTCGGCACGTCACAGAAGACGCGGACGTTCTTCTTCCCCTTCACGCTGAGGTACCTCGGTGAGCAATGGGACCTCGGCGTGACCACGTCGTTCGTCCGGCTGGACGCGTCCGGGAACGTCGTCATCGTCGACGGCCAGCCGCAGGCGACGCGGGGGGCAGGCGCCGCGCGCGAGGTCAACTCGGGCTTCGGCGACATGATCTTGAAGGGCCGTTACTACCTCGTGGACGATCCCGGCCCTACCTCGTGGGTGCCGAGTCTTGCCCCCTTCCTGAAGCTGAAGCTCCCGACCGCGGACGAGCACAAGGGACTCGGCACCGGCGAGGTGGACTGGGGCTTCGGCGTCGAGTGGGACAAGAGCTTCGGACCGTTCTTCGTCTACGGCGACGTGAGCTACACGTTCATGGGTGATCCGCCCGGTCAGAATTTTCACGACCGGCCGGGCGCGAGCATCGGCGCCGGCTATCGCATGACGCCCGCCATCACGGTCAGCGCGCTGCTCGACTGGCGTCGCGCGATCGCCCGCGGCAATGATCCGCTCGAGCTGAACGGCATGGTGACTTTCAAGGTTTCTCGGACCGTCTCCGTGACACCGAACGTCTTCGTCGGGCTGACCAACGGCAGCCCCGACTGGGGCGCTGGGATCGAACTGTCCTGGAAGTTCGGTCGCTGGTAAGCTCCTCTCGATTGGAGCCGACGGCTCAGTACGCTCTGACCGGAAGCGTCGTCGCCAGCGCCCTCGGTGGCATCACGCTGTCGCTGCTGATCGTCGGCTACGGGTTCACCTCCGCTGAAGACGAGACGCCCGACGCGGCCCGCCGCCGACTCTTCCTGATCCGCATCGGCCACGCCGCGGCTGCAGTCTGCTTCGCAGTCACGGCACTCCTCAGCGTGGTTGCCCTGGCCTCGCGTTCCGCTGTCGGCGACCGCTCGCTGTCGCAGGACGTTCGGGCCCTCGAAGGCCGCATCGGGTCGATCGAGGCGAAGGTTCGCGATATTGCACGATCCATCGACGCCGTGCTCGAGCGCGTGGATCGCCCGGACGCCGGAACCGCCGCCCGCCCGCCCGCTCGCTGACCCGCCCGCCGACGTACTGGCTCCCGATTTGCTGTAGTTCCTACGTGAGTCACGAGACGCCTATGCATTCGATTGCGCATCTGCTCCTGTTCGGCAGCATGGTCGCCGCCGCGATCGGCGCGCTGACCTTCTGCCTCGTCCTCGGCGCTTTCGGCTTCACGCCGGCCGAAGGTCAACCCGACGAGGTGGCGCGCCGTGAGCGCCTCGCTCGCATCGGCCGGCTGATCGCCGGGACCGGGTTCGGTCTGGCCGCGCTCTTCGGCGTCGTCGGGGTCGCCGCGTCGCCGCCCGTCGCATCGTCGGTGCAGCCACAGCTCACCGCGCTGCGCGATCGGATGGGCGACATGACGACGCGGCTCGGGCACATCGCCGAGCTGGCCGACCATCTTCGAGTCCACATCGGGGACTGGACGACCGCGGCCGTTCCCAGACGGCGCGAGGCTCCTGCGGCCATCCCGGCCGGCCGCGCCGTGGTCACACTGCCGGACCGTTCACCGGCATCCGACGCGACGGCGGCGTCGGTGCTCCCGGAGCGTGGAGTGCGGGTGAGCGAGCCGTCCGTGCTGCCGCACACGGTGACGAGCCGAGAGATTCGAGCGACGGCCCCGGAGCCGTCGCCACGGCGTCAGCTGCCGGTGCTGAGCGGTGACGTCCGCAGCGGCCCCGTATCGGGTGCGGACCGGCCGGTCGCGCGCCCGGCGCCACCAGCCACGTCGAGCCGACCGGCGATACCCGAACGGATCCCCCAGTTCGACGTCCCGGCGGGTTCGGGCAGTCCGCCGCCCTCGAACCCCGCATTGACCGACGGTCCAGCCGTCGACACTCCGGCTGCGATCGCGCCCTTTGCCACGCGATCAGCCAACGTCCGTATGGTTCCCGGAGGCGACGCGCTGCCTGGTGGTGGAGACAGCCTCGAGCGCGGCGGATCTGCACCAGACCCTGACAAGCGTACCGTCACCAGGCGCGAGCCCAGCGGATCGACGGTTTCGGGTGCAGCCCGTGACGGCAAGGACGCGGGCGGGGACCGGCGCGACGATGGGCGAGATCAACGTTCCGCCGGCACAGCCGGCAGCGGGCGCCTCGACGCGCCGCCGAGGCCGGGGAGCGTCGGCCGGGCCCAGGGCGCGACACGCACCGACCGCGTCGAGCAAGTGGAGCGTGCCGACCGCTCCGACAGGATCAGTCGTCCCGAGAAGGTCGACAAGGTCGAGCGCGTGGACAAGATCGACCGCCCCGAGCGCGTCGAGAAGGTCGAGCGCCCCGAGAGGGTCGAAAAAGTCGAGCGCGTCGAGAAGGTCGAGCGGCGCGAGCGGATCGACAAGCCCGAGCGTATCGGCCGGCGCTAACCTTTCATGCCGTCCGGCCCTGACCGGGCTGGCGGGCGTTCACCAGCACCGCCATGTTGCCGTAGGCGTGCTTGTTGTCCAGCATCAGCTGGTGACACGCCGGAATGTCGTCGAAGTCGTAGGTCTTCGATAGACACGGATCGACCTTCCCGTCGGCCACGAGCTTCGTCACCGCAGCCGCCTGCGCGTCGTTGGACAGGTGGCTGCCCTGGAAGCGCTTCTGCCGCATCCAGTGATAGCGGAGATCGAGGGTGACGTTGTAGCCGGTCGTGCCCGCGCAGATGACGATCATCCCGCCCGTGCCGCACACGAACTCCGACGTCGGCAGCGTGGACTCGCCCGGATGCTCGAACACGATCTTCGGGCTCACGCGCTCGCCGATAGCGTCCCAGATCGCCTTGCCGAAGGCGCGCGCGCCCTTGGCCCACTCGCCGTACGCCTTGGCATCGCCGGTGTCGGGCATCTTCCCCCAGTGGCTGAACTGCGTGCGATTGATGATGCCGGCCGCGCCGTGATCCATGCAGAACTTCCGCTTGTCGTCGTCGGACACCACGGCGATCGGGCGGCCGCCGACCGCCCGGGTGATCTCGAGCGCCATGCTTCCGAGGCCGCCCGCCGCGCCCCACACCAGCACCACGTCGCCCTTCTCGACGGTGTGCGGCGGCCAGCCCATCAGCATGCGATACGCCGTGGAGGCGCAGAGGAGAAAGCAGCCGGACTCCTCCCAGGTGAGGCGCTTAGGCCTCGGCACACACTGATGACCCTGGGCCCGCGCGAACTGACAGAACGATCCGTAGTTCGTCTGGTAGCCCCAGATGCGCGTGGACTCGGCCAGCATCGGGTCCTTGCCCGATTTCACCCACGGATCGTCTGGCCGCCACCAGCCGCTGTGGACGATCACCTCGTCGCCGACCTCGACGTTGCGCACGTCGCGGCCGACCGCCCACACGATGCCCGAGCAGTCGCTGCCGCCGGCGTGGAAGTCCTCCGGCTCGCCGGCCTTCTGGCGCTCGGCGATGACGTCGACCGGGTAGCCGAGCGCCGCCCACACGTTGTTGTAGTTGATGCCGGAGGCCATGACGTAGACGAGCACCTCGTCGGGGCCGATCGCCGGGGTGGAGATGACCTCGCGCTTCCAGGCGTCGCGGGGTTGGCCGAAGCGGTTCGGGCGCACGACGTAGGCGTGCATCCGTGGCGGCACCTGGCCGAGCGGCGGGCGTTCTCCGAGATCGTAGAGGTCCTTCATCGCGGCTCCTGTCCGTTGAAGTCTTCGCTGGCCATCTTCACCCGTTGAATTCCTTCACGACGCGCGGCAGGCGCGGGTCGTCGAGGCTGGGCTGGTATGGCTGGTAGAACGAGGTGCGATCGAGGAGCCCGGCGTAGCGCTCCCGGATCTTCGTCCCGATCGTGTCCCACGTCCCCGTGACGGCGTACGTGTCGACCATCTCGTCGGTGACCAGCTTCGCCATGCCCGCCCAGTCACCCTCGACGGACTTGCGATGGAGACTCTTGGCGAGATCCTGCCAGCCATGGCTGGCCAGCACGGGCTCGTACGTCCGCGTGGAGGCGTAGAAGGCGATCTGCTGGCGCACGGCCTCGCGCGCGGCCGCGCGCTCCTGCTCGGCGTCACCGACGATCGTGAACGTCGACGTGACGTAGGTGAAATCGCGACGCTCACGCCGGGCCGTCTGCAGACCTTCGTTGACCGCCGGCTGCACGTACTCGCGCAGGTACTTCGGGCTGTTGAAAGGATGGACGTGCAGGCCGTCACAGACCTCACCGGCGATCCGGCACATCAGGCGATTCACGCCGGCGATGTAGATGGGGATCGTCGGATGCTCGATCGGCCCGGGGTTGAAGAAGGGCGTCATGAGATCGAAGCGATAGAACTGGCCGGCGAAGTTCAGCTTCGTTCCGTTCTGCCAGCAGTCCCAGATCGCCCGCAGCGCGAGAACGATCTCGCGCAGCCGCGGGCCCGGCGACTCGAACTTCACGGAGAAGCGTCGCTCGTTGTGGCCCTTGATCTGCGAGCCGAGGCCGAGCAAGAAGCGGCCCTCGGACGCCTTCTGGAGATCCCACGCGATGTGCGCGGTGATCATCGGGCTGCGCGGAAACGCCACCGCGATGGCGGTGCCGAGCTTGATGCCGCTCGTGGCGGTGGCGGCCACCGCGAGGGGCAAGAACGGATCGTGCTGGGTCTCGGCGGCCCACAGGCAGTCGAAGCCGAGCGCCTCGACCTTGCGCGCGTAGGCGGGCACCGACTTGAGGTCGTGCGTGAGCATGTAGCAGTCGAGCTTCACGAGAGGTCTCCCCGGCACAGACGATCGAGTATCGCTTGCGCCTCGCGCACGATCGTCTCCACGACCTCGGCGGCAGCCGGCAGATCGTGGATGAGCCCCGTGCTCTGGCCCGTCATCATCGGATAGTAGTCGGGATCCTGGTTCTTGAGCGACGCCTGAAAGACGTCGCCGGCGGCCACCCGCTGGATGTGCGGCGGCAGGACGGGGGCGCCCGACTGGCGATACTCCTCGGTGAACCGGTTGCGCAGCGCCCGCGCCCACAGGCCGCTGATCGTGTCGGTCAGCGTCGTCGCGGTACTGTCGCTCTCCAGCACGCGCTTCTTGTAGATCTCGGCCGCCATGGACTCCCGCGTGGCGACGAACCGGGTGCCGAGGAGGATGCCGGTGGCGCCGAGCGCGAGCGCGGCGACGAGGCCACGGCCGTCCGCGATCCCGCCGGCCGCGACCACCGGAACACGCACCGCCTCCGCCACCTGGGGCACGAGCACCATCGTGCTGACGCTGGTGGTGTCGGGCGACACCGGCTTGCCGTCGACCGAGCGATGGCCACCGGCCTCGCCGCCCTGGGCGACGATGACGTCGGCGCCGGCCGCCGCCATCGCGCGCGCGTCCTCGACGGTCGTCGCCATCGTCATGGCCTTGATGCCCCGCTCGTGGCAGCGCTTGATCATGGTCGGGTCGAAGCCGAGCGCGGACGAGAAGATGGCCGGCCGCTCCTCCAGAATCACCTCGAACGCCTCGGATACCAGATCCGGGCCGCGCGGCGGACGCTCGACGGCCGTGCGCACGCCGAGCCGCGTGCGGAACTGGTTCAGGACGCCCTGCGCCTGGGCCAGCGTGGCCTCGGGGATCGTCGCCGGATCGATGGGGGGACGCAGCCCGCTGTGCAGCCACAGGTTCACGCCGAAGGGCCGATCCGTCAGCTCGCGCACCCGGCGGATCGCTTTCCGCAGATCGCCGGCGGGCACGTTCAGTCCGGCCAGGATTCCAAGACCGCCGGCGCCGCACACCTCGGCCACCAGCTCGGGGCCGGCCACCCCGCCCATGCCCGACTGAACGATCGGATGTTCGATGCCGAGCAGCGCGCACAGACGTGTCCGAAGACTCATGGATCTTCTCCTCCACGCTCCCGCTCGGCGATCGCCTGTTCGCGCAGCCGACCTCGCTGCACCTTGTCGCCGTGAGGCCCGGGCGTGCGCGGCACGTCCTTCACGAAGCGGATCAGGCGGGGAATCTTGAACGAGGCGATCTTACCCCGGCAGAATTCGGCCAGGGCCGTCTCGGTCACTTGCGGCACGTCCTTCACGAAGCGGATCAGGCGGGGAATCTTGAACGAGGCGATCTTACCCCGGCAGAATTCGGCCAGGGCCGTCTCGGTCACGTGCGCGCCGTCCTTCACGATGACGTAGGCGGCGGCCGCCTCGTGGCTACGCGAGTCGGGGATGCCGACGACGAAGGCCTGGTCGACGTCGGGATGCGACATGAGGAAGGCCTCGATCTCCCCGGGCGACACCATGTGGTGGCTGATGCGGAGCACCTCGCGCAGCCGGCTCTTGAAGATCACGTGGCCATGGTCGTCCTCGACGCCGAGATCGCCCGACCTGAACCAGCCGTCGTCGGTGAACGCTTTCGCCGTCTCCTCCGGCTTGTCGTAGTAGCCGCGCGTGACCCGTGGCCCGCGGAACTGTAGCTCACCCTCGTCGCCGGCCCGTGAGCGGGCGTCGCTCTCCGGGTGCGCGATGCGGACGTCGAGGCCGGGCACGGGTGTGATGCCGGGGACGGCACGCAGCGCCGCCGGCTCGTCGAGGTCGTGGACGAGCGCCATCGCGTTGACCTCGGTCATTCCGTACGGCTGGTAGGCGAGGGGAATGGCCAGGCGCTCGACGACGGCGTCGAACAGCCCGTGGCCGCCGCCGCCCACCGCGGCGAAGCCCCCCGTGCGCAGCGAGGAACGATCGTAGCGCTCGAGCTCGGGATACTCGAGGACGGCGCGCGCCATCTGATCGACGCAGTTCCACACCGTGCACCGCTCGCGCGCGATCAGCCACAGCGCGCGGCCGGGATCGAACACGTCCATGAGGACCAGGCAGGCGCCGTGCGACCACGTGCTGAGCGGGATGTTGACGCCGCCCCATGTGCCGGCCGCCGGCAGCGCGTGCAGGACACGGTCGTCGGGCGTGAGACGCAGCACCTCGCCGACGTTCCACGCGTGCGGCACGCAGTTGCGGTGCGAGATCATGGCGCCCTTGGGAAACGACGTCGTCCCGGATGTGTACAGCAGCGTGAAGACGTCGTCGGGGCCGAGCTGACCAGAATGCAGGCTCGGAACGGGGGCAGCACCCGCTTGCTCGATACGACATTCGCCGGGAGCCTCGCCCCGGTCCCGAGTCGCACCCTCGGTCAGTCCAGCAGCGAGGACGTCACACAACCGGACACAGCCGGGATACTCGTCGTCGGCATCCACGATGACGTGGCGCAGGTTGGGAAGCTTGGCGTCCTCGATCTCGCCGGGGATCGCGTGCGCGAGGTTCGGCAGCACGTCGTCGAGCGTCTCGAAGTAATCGATCCCGCCGAGATGATCGGTCAGCAACAACGCGCGCGCCCGGGACTGGCCCAGGATGTAGGCGAGCTCGTGACTGCGGTAGCGCGGGTTCAATGCGACGACGACGACGCCGAGCCGCGCGCACGCGAGTTGGGCCACGAACCACGCGGGTCGGTTCGGCAGCCAGATGCCGACGTGGTCGCCGGTCCGGATGCCGACGGCGGCGAGCCCTCGCGCCAGCTGGCGCGAGCGGTCGCGAAGATCGGCGAACGTCACGCGCTCGTCGGTGAAGACGATCGCCTCGCGGGTGGGATATCGCCCCGCGACTCCATCGACGAGATCGGCGGCGGTGGCGGTCTCGAACGGGTTGCCGCCGATCACGAGGCTCTTACTTGACGCCGAGGAGCGCCGCGGCGTTTCCGTAGGCGACCCGCTCGGCGACGTCCGGCTTGAGCTCGCCGAGCACGCGCCGCGTCCACGTCATGAGGCGGTCGAGCATGGCGGGCTCGAACAAGCGCGGCGCCCACACGTCGATACCGAAGAGAAAGCGGTCGGGCATCTTCTCGATCAGGGCCTTCCAGGTCGGGTCGAGGGGGCCGGTCTCCGAGGCGAGAGACGGTTTGCGCTGGAAGTGCATGCCCGAGAGATCGACCATCAAGTTGGGATGCCGGCCGAGCAGCGACTCGATCCGGGGCGGCGCCGATTCCCCCGCGTGGGCCAGGATGATCGTCGCTTCGCGCCGGGCCGCGAGTGCGCGCTCCAGGCGCTCGGTGGCGCGTACGTCGAGCTCGTCGTGGATCACCACCGGGAGCTTGCGCTTGGCGGCGACCTCGAGGAGTTTCTGGAACTCGACACCGCTCGGATCACGGTCGATCTTCCGGGAGAGCTGACGGACGTGGACCTCGCCGATCGCGCGCGCGTTGAGCTGGTCGATCGCGCTCTCGACGCGGTCGACGGCGGCCGGATCACCGACCGGCGCCCCCGCGATCACGAGCTCGGGATACTTCTTCTGGGCGGCGGCGATCCACGCGGGATCGTCCTTCTGGACCCCGCCCACGCCCAGCAGGAGCACCTTGCTGACGTTGTGACGCTTCGCCGCCGCGGCGTAGGCGTTGATCGCGGTGGCGTTGGGCACGTGCGAGTGTGCGTCGATCAGTGG
>MNEG01000122.1 GCA_001917585.1 Candidatus Rokubacteria bacterium 13_1_40CM_68_15 | reverse complement strand
CGGTGGCGTAGCGGCTCTCCGGGTACTGCTTCACCACCGTCTTGAACGCGTCGAGCGCCCTCTTGGCCAGCGTCTGATCCTGCTCGATCGGCTTGACCTGGTCGTAGTAGGCCATGGCCAGCCGATACTGCACGAGATCGGCGATCTGATGGCGCGGGTAAAAGGCCAGGAAGGTTTCGAACTCCTTGATCGCCTTGTCGAACTCGGCGTCGCGGTAGAAGGCTTCGCCGAGCAGGAAGCGCGCGCGGGGGGCGTAGGACGAGTTGGGATGGCGTTCGACGATCTTCAGGAAGGCCTTCCGAGCGTCCTCGTACCGCTTCTCGGTCAGCTGCTGTTCACCCTGCTGGTAGAGCTCCTCGGCGGGCAGGATGGGAATGGGCTGCGGCTTGAGCCAGCCGCAGCCGGCGGCCGCCAAGAGCGCGAGCGCGAGAGCAATTCGTCGGAAAGCGGCAGGCATCGAAACTGCCTGTATATACCACAATTGCCGGGGTAAAATCCCCGCATGTCGCTCCCCCGCATGGTCCGTGTACGCCAGACCTTCCCCCGGCCCCGGGTGGCCGACATCCCGCGCGCAGTGGCCGATGCCTTGGCCGCTGCCGGCCTGCCGATCAAGCGCGGCGACACCGTCGCGGTCGGTGCCGGCAGCCGTGGCATCGCCAACATCGACGTCATCGTGGGCGCCACCGTGCGCGCCCTGAAAGACCTGGGCGCCAGGCCGTTCGTCTTCCCGGCCATGGGGAGCCACGGTGGCGGCACGCCGGAAGGGCAGCTGTCGGTCCTCGAGCACTACGGCATCACGGAAGCCACGATGGGCTGTCCCGTGCGGGCGACCATGGACGTGGTGCAGGTCGGCGAAGCGCTGGGTCTGCCGGTGTGGCTGGACAAGTATGCCTCGGAGGCCAGCTGGATCGGACTGGTCAACCGCGTGAAGCCCCACACGGACTTCAAGGGCTCGATCGAATCGGGGCTCTTCAAGATGATGACGATCGGGCTCGGCAAGTACAAGGGCGCCATCCAGTACCACCGGGCCAACATCCATCACGGCTACGAGAAGGTCATCACGTCGGTCGGGCGCGAGATGCTGGCGAAGGCGCGCATCGGCTTCGGCTTCGGGATCGTCGAAAACGGCTACGACGAAACGGCTCGGATCGAAGCATTCACCGGAGCGAATCTCGAGGACGGCGAGCGTCGGCTCCTCAAGGACGCCCGCGAGTGGATGGCCCGCCTGCCGTTCTCGCCCATCGACGTGCTGATCGTCGAGGAGATCGGCAAGAACATCTCGGGCGCCGGCATGGATACCAACGTCATCGGGCGGCCCTCGAACCCGCACGAGCCGTTCCCGAACGATCCCAAGATCCTGTGGATCGTCGCCCTCGAGCTCACCGACGAGAGCTACGGCAACGCCACCGGCATCGGCAACGCCGACTTCACCACGCGCCGGCTCGTCGAGAAGATCGACATGAAGCCGACGCTGATCAACTGCATCACGGCCTGCGCCCCCAACGGCGCCAAGATCCCGGCCACCTACGACACCGACCGGGAGGCCATCGAGACGGCGCTGTCCTGCATCGGGCTGACGCCGCCTTCGAGCGCGCGCGTCATCCGGATCAAGAACACGCTCATGCTGGGAGAGATCGAGGTGTCGGAGGCGTACCTCCCCGAGCTGGGCCGGCGCTCCGACCTCACGCCGCTGGGCGATCCCGCACCACTCGCGTTCGACGTCGCCGGTCGCCTCCGCGCGTTCTAGGGCGTGAAGGCGCTCGTCTATCCGGCCTGGGACACGCTGGAGGTCCGTGACGTCCCCGCCCCGCGTCCCGAGGCGGGAGAAGTCGTGCTTCGCGTCGCCGCCGTCGGTATCTGCGGCTCCGAGCTGGAGGCGGTCGCCTCGCGTAGTCCGCGCCGCACGCCGCCATTGATCCTTGGTCACGAGTTCTGCGGTGAAGTCGATGCGCTCGGCGACGGCGTGCGCGAGGTGAAGGCTGGCGATCGCGTCGCCGTCTCGTCGGTGATCCCGTGCGGACGGTGCCCTTCGTGCCGGGCGGGCGCCACCCATCTCTGTCCGAGGCGCGAGATCTTCGGCATGAACCGCCCCGGCGCGTTCGCCGAGCGCGTGGCCGCGCCCGCCTCGGTGCTGTTCCCGCTGCCCGAGCGGGTGGGGCCGCTCGAGGGTGCGCTGGTCGAGCCGCTAGCCAATGCCGTCCACGTGTGGTCACTCGTGACCGTTCGGTTTCCCGAGGTCGTCGTCGTGATCGGCTGCGGCGCCATCGGACTCATGGCGCTTCAGGTCGCGCGCGCGGGCGGCGCCCTCACGCTGATCGCCGTGGACACGAACGAGGCGCGCCTGGAGATGGCGCACGCCATGGGTGCCGAGCCGGTCTTCAACCCGACGCGCCAGGACGTCGTCGCCGAGGTGCGGGACAGCACGCGGGGCGGGATGGCCGACGTCGTCGTGGATGCCGTGGGCGCCGGCGTCACGCGCCGCGCGGCCGTGGAGATGGCGCGCCCCGGCGGCGAGGTCGTCTGGATCGGCCTCCACGGCGACGCCACCGAGGTGCCCGGGCGGGAGGTCGTGCTGGGCGAACGACGGATCACCGGCTCGTACGCGGTGACCGCGCGCGACATCGAGACCGCCATCGGCCTCTTCGCCCACAACCGGATCGACATCGGCCCGTGGGTGCGTCCATTCGCCCTCGACGAAGGCGCGCGCGTCTTCCGCCAGCTCCTCACGGCGCCCCCTGCGGACTATGCGAAAGCGGTGCTGCTGCCGTGACCTATCGGGCCTTCGACCTCACCGGCAAGGTCGCGCTCGTCACCGGCGGCAACAGCGGGATCGGACTCGGGATGGCCGAGGCGCTCGCCCAGGCGGGCGCCGCCGTTTGCATCTGGGGGACCAGCGAGGCCAAGAACAAGGAAGCGGCCGATCGCCTGGGCTCAGCCGGTGGACGCGTCCTGGCCCTCCGCTGCGACGTCGCCGACGAGCGGGCGGTGGAGCGCGCGTTCGCCGAGACGGTGGAGCGCCTGGGCCGTGTCGACGCCTGCTTCGCCAACGCCGGGGTCAGCGGCGGCAAGGCGGGGCCGTTCGTGGAGATGACGAGCGAGGAGTGGCGCCGCGTCATGAACGTGAACCTCGACGGATCGTTCTTCACGCTCCGCACGGCCGCCCGCCACATGATCGGCCGCCCCGGGGGTGGCTCGCTCGTGGTGACGGCGAGCCTGGCCGCAGTCTCGGGCGCCGCCCGCAACGAGCACTATGCGGCGACCAAGGGCGCGCTCATCTCGATGACGAAGGGACTGACCGTGGAGCTCGCGCGCCACGGCGTCCGGGCCAACGCCATCCTGCCGGGCTGGATCGAGACGCCCATGACGGCGCCGGCCTTCGGCTGGGACACCTTCGTCGAGAAGGTGCTGCCGCGCGTGCCGCTTCGCCGGTGGGGCACCCCGGAAGATTTCGGTGGCATCGCCGTCTACCTCGTCAGCGACGCCAGCCGCTATCACACCGGCGACCTCTTCGTGATCGACGGAGGCTACTCGGTGTTTTGAGTTGGAGTTGATGTAGCAGACGCGAGCGAGCGCCCGCTCGCTCGAAACGCGAAGCGGGGGTCTGGGGGCAAGCGGAACGGGTCCCCCCAGGACGGGTCCCCCCACCTAAACAATCGGTAGACTTGAACCTATGGGTCGGTACGCGCCGATTCGCGACTATGCGGTGATCGGTGATGGACGGACGGTCGCGCTGGTGGCCAGGGACGGAGCCATCGACTGGCTCTGCTTGCCGAACATGGATTCGGCCAGTGTCTTCGCCGCCGTCCTCGACGCCGAGCGTGGGGGCACCTTCGAGCTCCACCCCACCCAGCGCTACGAGGCGCAGCGGCGCTATCGACCTGGCACCAACGTGCTCGAAACCACGTTCACCACGGCCAGCGGCAGCGTCCGTGTCACCGACGCCATGACGCTGCCCGATGCAAACCTCGTCCCCTTGCGTGAGCTGGCTCGCCGAGTGGAAGGTCTGAGCGGCCGGGTGGCGATGGAATGGCGAGCCACGCCGCGCTTCGAGTACGGAAAGCGCACGTGCCTCGAGCGCCGCGGCGAGATTCCGGTGGCCGCCCACGGCTCCGACGGCGTCGCGTTCCCGAGCTGGGGCGCGGGAACGCCGGAGTATCGTGACGGCGGCGTGGGCGGACGGTTCGAGGTGACGGCGGGCGGCCGTGCTCTCCTGAGCCTCATCGCCGCGCGCGACGAGCCACTCGTCCTTCCCCCGCGCGCCCATGTCGAATCGCGGCTCGACGGTACCGCGGCCTTCTGGGAGCGGTGGTCGGCACGGCTCACGTACGCCGGTCCCTGGCGCGATGCTGTCGTGCGTAGCGCGCTCGCGCTCAAGCTGCTCGTCTTCGCGCCATCCGGCGCCATCGCGGCGGCACCGACGACGTCCCTGCCGGAGGCGATCGGCGGCGAGCGCAACTGGGACTATCGCTACTGCTGGATCCGTGACTCCTCCTTCACGATCGAAGCGCTCCTCCAGCTCGGCTGTCGTGACGAGGCGACGTCGTTCTTCTGGTGGTTCATGCACGCCACGCGACTGACGCGCCCGCGGCTGCGCGTTCTGTATCGGCTCGACGGCGGCCCCGACGTGCCCGAGCGTGTGCTCGATCACCTGAGCGGCTACCGCGGCTCACGTCCCGTGCGCGTCGGCAACGCCGCCGCCGGCCAGCTCCAGCTCGACACGTTCGGCGAGCTGCTCGACGCCGCCTTCGGGTACGCGCGACGGGGCTACCGCCTCGACCGCGACACGGTCCGTCACCTCGCCGACCTGGCCGACTTCGTCGCCGATCACTGGCGCGACCCCGACACGGGAATCTGGGAAGTCCGGATGGAGCCGCAACACTTCACCGAGTCGAAGGCCATGTGCTGGGTCGCGCTCGATCGGGCGGCCCGGCTGGCCGAGGCTTCGCATGTCTCCGAGCGGCGCCGGGCGCGCTGGCTCGCCGAGGCGGCCGCGATTCGAGCCTTCATCGACGAGCGATGCTGGTCGAAGCGGCTGGGCAGCTATGTCCGGTACGCCGGTGCCGACGAGCTGGACGCGAGCCTGTTGCTGATGCCGATCATGCGTTACGACGACCCGACGTCTCCCCGCCTCACGGGGACGATCGAGGCGGTGCGCCGTGAGCTGAGCCGCGGAGCGCTCGTCTATCGCTACGCGGGCGAGGACGGCCTGACCGGAGCCGAAGGCGTATTCGTGTGCTGCTCGTTCTGGCTGGCCGAGGCCCTGGCGCTGGCCGGACGTCGCGACGACGCTGCACGCTCGATGGACGCGGCGCTGGCGCTGGCGAACGACGTGGGCCTGTTCTCGGAAGAGCTCGATCCCACGAGCGGAGACTTCCTCGGCAATTTTCCCCAGGGGCTCGTGCACCTGTCGATCATCAGCGCGGCCGCGGCCATCGCGGCTCCTCCATCATGAGCCTCTGGGCCGCGCTGGCCGGGGGCTTCGCGGGAACGCTCGTGTTGACCACGGCGCTGAGCGGCGCCACTCAGCTCCGGCTCACGCGCATGGACGTCCCGTTCTTGCTGGGGACGGCCTTCACCGACAACCGCACCGCGGCCAAGGTCGTTGGCTACGGCCTTCATTTCGTGGCCGGGATGGCCTTCGCGCTCCTGTATTACGCGATGTTCCTCGTGGTCGGGCGCGCCGGCTGGCTGCTCGGCATGACATTCGGTCTGCTCCACGCGCTCTTCGCCGGTAGCGTGCTCGTCAATGTGATACTCCCCGCGATCCATCCCAGGATGGGCACGCCGTTCACCGCCGCCGACTCGTCACCGCTGCTCGAGCCGCCCGGCTTCATGCTGTTGAACTACGGGCGAGCGACGCCGATCGTCACGATCATTGCGCATCTCGCCTACGGGGCGATCGTGGGCGCGCTGGTCGCGGCTACTTGACCTCGATTTGGCCCTTCATGTTCGGGTGGAGGCCGCAGACGTAGTCGTAGGTACCGGCGGTCGGGAACGTGTGGGAGTACGACTGCCCCTTGGTCAACACCGGCCCGCGCGCCTTGCTGCCGCCGGTCAGCGTGACCTGGTGCGGCGAGTCGTCGTTGTTGATCCACATCACGGCCTGGCCCGGCGCGGCGGTGGCCTTCGGCGGCCCGAAGGAGAAGCCGCTGATGCGGACGTCGGGGACTCCCGAGCCGGTCGTCCCGCCGCCGCCCATCAGACCCGCCAGGGAGATCACGAAGTCTTGCTTGTCGTGTGGCTTGTGGCACTGGAAGCAGCCCTTGTAGTTGGCGTTCGCGTTGAACCTGCCGTCGGCGCCGAACGCTGAATACTCCCAGTCCCCATTGCGGAGGTCGTCCGGGTACTCGGTGCCCCAGCCCTGGCGTTTTTCCATCACGGTGAAGCCGATGCGCTCGCCCTTGAGAAATCTTCCGTTGGCGTCCTTGAGCGGATTGCCCTGAGCGTCGGTCTGCGCCTTGTACTGCGTGAGCACGAGCACGGTGCGATCGGGCAGCGGCTGGCCGCGCTTCATGGCGTCCACCGCCTCCTGTGACGAGGCGTACAGCTCACGGTATTGCTTGACGTCGTAACGATCGACGATCGTGTAGAGGACGTAGCTTTGCCAGCTCGACGGGAACTCGATCTTCTCGGGTCCCGCGCTCGTGGAGCGGGCAGTCAGCAGCGCGACGGCGATGAGCAGCGCGAGGACGCAAGCGGCAGCAATGGATCGTTTCATGATGGCCTCCCGGCAGGGGACTGGGACGTCAAGATATATCACGAGACTCGGGCGCGAGAGGCCGGCCGCGCGCGCGGCCGAGGTAGGCGCGGGCCACGCGCTCGTCCCGGAGCAGGTCGCCGGCCGCGCCGGCGAGGACGATGCGTCCGTGCTCGAGGACGTAACCGCGATCGGCCGTCTCGAGAGCCACTTCGGCCATCTGCTCGACGACGAGAAGCGTCAGGCCTTCATCTCGGAGCGTGGCGAGGGCTGCCCAGACCTCCGCGACGAGGCGCGGCGCGAGGCCGAGCGATGGCTCGTCCAGCAAGAGCAGTCGGGGCCGCGCCATGAGGCCGCGGGCGATCGCCAGCATCTGCTGCTCGCCGCCCGACAGCGTCCCGGCGGGCTGCGCCTTGCGCTCCCGGAGCACGGGAAACCGCGCAAGGGCGCGCTCGAGGTCCGTGCCGACGGTGGCATCGCGACGGCCGTAGGCGCCGAGACGAAGGTTGTCGAGGACGCTCAGCTCCGGAAACACCATCCGGCCTTCGGGCACGAGCGCGACGCCGTGGCGCGCGATCCAGTGAGCGGGACGCCCGGCGACGTCCCGGCCTTCGAACGCGATGGTGCCCCGACGCGGCGCGAGCAGACCGGCGATGGTCTTGAGCGTGGTGGTCTTGCCGCTGCCGTTGGCGCCGATGACGACGACCAGCTCGCCGCGCCGCACCTGGAGGCCGACGTCGCTCACGACCTCCATCCGGTCGTACGCCACCGCCATATCCTGGACGTCGAGGATGATCTCGCGCTCCGCGGGGCGAGCGGGTCGACCGGACGATGCCGCCTCCGCGCGTCCCACCTGGCCGAGATAGGCTTCGATCACGGCGGGATCACGCTGAACTTCTGCGGGCGTCCCGACGGCGATTCGTCGTCCGTAATTCAGCACCGTCACCTGGTCCGAGATCCCCATGACGAGGTCCACGTGGTGTCCGACGAGGAGGACGGCCATGCCGGTGTCCCGGATCCGCGCGATGAGCTTGGCCAGGCGCTCGATTTCCGCCTGGGCCAGGCCCGCCGCGGGCTCGTCGAGGAGCAGCGCGGCGGGCCGCCGCGCGATGGCGCGGGCGATCTCGACGAGGCGCTTCACGCCGAAGGGCAGGTTGCGCGCGAGCTCATCGGGATCGCCTTCGTAGCCGACGAAGGCCAGGAGCCCGATCGCCTCCGCACGCAGATCACGCTCCCGCCGACCGGTGGGCAATCCGAGCAGCGCGCCGACGATGCCGCCCGTGGCCTCGCCGGCGAGGCCGACCCGGACGTTGTCGGCGACGGTCATGGACTCGAACAGCTGCGTGGTCTGGAACGTTCGCGCGATGCCGGCCCGTGCGATGCCGTGCGCCGGCAGACCGTTGAGCGGGCGCTGGTCGATGCGGACCGAACCGGTCGTCGGCTGGTAGTAGCCCGACAGGATGTTGAGGAGCGTTGTTTTGCCGGCTCCGTTGGGACCGATCAGGCCGTGAACGGCCTGGGACGCGAGTGTGAGGTTGGCGTCGGCGAGAGCAACGAGCCCGCCGAAGCGCATCTCGAGATTTTTTGCGACAAGGGTCCGGGGCGCTGAAGAATCGCCGAGCACAGATCGAGGAAGATCAGTCGCGGATCGCGCAAAAAGGGGAGTCTGAGGGGGGACGATGGGTCCCCCCTCAGCAAGACGATCATAGGGTGTTCGAGATCGCCGCCAAGCAAGCGCGCGCGAAGCAAGCGCGCCGACGACGCCCTGAGGCAGAAAATAGATGCTCCCCAGCAAAAGCCCGCCGTACATCACGAGGCGGTAGTCCGAGAAGCGGTGGAGCAGCTCGGGGAGCACGATGAGGACGATCGATCCGACGACGGGCCCCGTCACGCGCCCGAGCCCGCCGAAGAGCACGATGAGCAGGAACAGGATCGAGGTCTGCATCGTGAACGAGTCGGGACTGACGAAGCCGGCGAGATGCGCGTAGAGGCAGCCACCGGCACCCGCGAACGCCGCCGACAGTGTGAAGGCGACGGTGCGCACCCAGTAGGGATTCAGGCCCACCGACTCGGCGGCGATCTCGCTGTCACGGACGGCCACGAGTGCGCGGCCCCAGGGCGAGCGCTGGAGATTGCGGGCGAGCAGCAGGCTCACGACCACCGCGAGCGCGACCACGTAGTAGTACAGGGGCAGCGTGAGCTCGAGCAATCCGAGCCGCGGCCGCGGGATGTTGGCGATGCCGCCGAAGCCCTTGGTGAGTCCGTCCCACTCGATGAGGCCGTGTTCGACGATGATGCCGAAAGCGATCGTCACCATCGCCAGATACGGTCCGCTCACGCGCAGGGAGGCCAGCGCCAGGGCCACGCCGACCGCCGCGCCGAGAGCGATGGCCGCGGGCAGTCCCGTCCAGAAGCCCAGCCCGAGCCGGGTGGTGAGGATCGCCGACGCATAGGCGCCGAGGGCGTACAAGCCGGCCTGGCCGAGTGAGACCTGCCCGGAGGCGCCGGCGAGGATGTTGAGTCCGGTGGTCACGACGATGCTGATACCGATCAGCATCGCGATGAACAGGTAATAGGTGTTCGACGTCGCCAGCGGGATGACGGCGGCGGCGATCAGCGAAAGCGCGCCGACGACGCGACCGGCTGGTGTCACGCTACACGCGCCGAAGCGTCGGTGCGCCGAAGAGCCCCCAGGGCCGCAGCAGGAGGACGACGATCACGAGGCCGAAGCCGAGGATCTCCCGGACGCCGGTGCCGAGATAGCCGGCCACGACCGCCTCGAAGATTCCGTACGCGAAGCCGGCCACGATGATGCCGCGTGGGCTTTCCATGCCACCGATGATGGCGACGGCGAACGCCTTGAGGCCGATCGTCGTGCCCATCGTGGCCGAGACGTTCAGCAGCGGCGCCAGGAGCACGCCAGCCACGCCGGCGAGAAGGGACGAGAGCGCGTAGGCGAGCGTGATCGTGCGGTTGACGTCGATCCCCATGAGACCGGCCGCCTCGTGGCTGAAGGCCACTGCGCGCAGTGCCTTACCGGCGAGCGTCCGGCGGAAACCCAGCTCCACCGCGACCATCAGCGCGATCCCCACGACGGGCACCAGAAGCTCGTGAGGATAGACTCCGGCGCCGAAGATGATCCACGGTCTCGTCGCGAGCGCCGAGGGAAAGGCGCGGGCGTCCTTGCCGAAGACGAGCATGGCGACGTTCTCGGCGATGATCCCGAGCGCGATCGTGGCCAGTAGCCAGGCGATCGACGCCGAGCGCAGAAATGGCCGAACGGCGATGCGCTCCACGAGCAGGCCCAGGACGGCGAGCGCGACCAGCGTGACGGCGAGGGCGAGAGGAAAGGGCCAACCGGCGCCGACGTAGAGCGTGTACGCCACGACGGCGCCGACCATCACGGACTGGCCCTGGGAGAAGTTCACCGTCTTGCTGGTCGCGTAGGTGATGTTGTAGCCGAGCGCCACCAGCGCGTACATGCTGCCGAGAGCCAGGCCGCTGAAGAGCAGCTGGGCGAGCATTTGGACTTGGGGGGCTCGAGACGGCTCCCCCCAGCCTTATCCCGGGGCTACTTCATCGTCACGGGAACGATCTTGCCCTGCTTCCACGTGACGAGGATGTAGTCGTTCTCGTTCAGCGCGTCGTGCTCTTCGGCGGTGAACGGACGCTTGTAGGTCTTGATGAGGCCGCGGTATTCCCCGAGGTTCTCGAGGGCATCGCGGATCTTGGCGCCGTCCGCCGCGCCGGCCTTCTCGATGGCGAGCGCCGCGATGTGCATGGCGTCGTAGGCGTTGGCAGTGCCCACCGGGGCCAGGATGTCCTCGGGGCCCTTGATGCCGTACTTCGCCTTCAGCGCGGAGATCACGCGATCGCCGACCTCGCCCTGCTTGCCGAAGAACGAGTAGGTCTGCAGGAAGATGACCGACTCCGAGAGCTCGCCGGTCAGGTCAGCGAAGCGTCCGCCGCTGATTCCCCAGTGCGAGACGGTCGGAACGTCCCACCCGATCTTTGCCCGGCTCTTCACCACCTGCGCGCCCTCGGGGGCGTTGGCGATCAGGATGACGGCGTCGGCGCCGCCGTTCCTCAGGCGCAGGAGCTGCGGGCTCATGTCGGGGTCTCCCCAATTGAACTTCTCGAAGCCCACAGGCTGGGCGCCGAGCTGTCCGAACCACTTGGTGAGGCCCTCCTGATTGCTCGCACCCCACGGCGTATTTTCGAGGATCACGCCGGGCTTCTTCTTGCCGAGCTTCTCGGTCACGTGCTTGGCGAGGAAGTGATCGACGATGTCGTCGTTGGCGGAGACGCGGAACATGAAGTTGGGGTTCTTGCCGTTCCGGGTGATGCCCGTCGCCGCGGCCCAGGGACCGACGTACGGCACCTTCAGCTCATGGAAGACGGGCAGCATGGCCAGGCCGACCGGCGAGTGGATTCCGCCGAACACCACGACCGCCTTCTCGCGCTCGATGACGTCGCGCGCGGCCGTCACGCCCTTCCCCGGGTTGCCCTCCTCGTCGCGGATGACCAGCTCGATCTTGCGCCCGCCGAGGGCGCCACCGCGGGCGTTGATCTCGTCGATGGCCACGGTGAGCCCGCGCTTGATCGCCTCACCCGAAAGCGCCGAGCCGCCCGACATGGCAGCGACCAGCGCGACGACCACGGGCGGCTTGGCCTGTTGCGCCGGCGCCGTGGTGGCGGTCAGTGCAACGGCGAACGTGAGAAGGAGAACGGTGCGGAGAAATCCTGAGCGCCGCATAGAGCCTCCTGAACTTCGGTTGCCTCATCGTTGGGCAGTGACGTCCCGCCCGAGCGGGGAGACTGTAGCACGACGTCCGGAAGTGCGAGCCTCTCGCAGTATCGAGGGTGTCACGGCTTTGCCGAGACGCCCGAACGTTGGGGCATATGGGGAGCCATTTCGTGGCCCCCTGAGCCTCGCGCAGTACAGAGGAGCGTCACGGCTTCGCCGGGGCGCTCCGAACGTTGGGGGTTGGGGGGTTTGGGGGGCCCGCTCGGGGCCCCTGAGTCTCTTGCAGTATCGAGGGCCTCAAGGCTTTGCCGAGACGCCCGAACGTTGGGGGGTTTGGGGGGCCCGCTCGGGGCCCCCCATATAAATCAATTCAACAGCATGTCGTGCGGGCGTGCGGGGCCGTCGGGCGCTTGCGAGAAATCGAGCGCGAAGAGCGGATCGAGCTTCATCCTGCCGTCGGGTCCGATTCGGATCAGACGAAGCGCGTATCGAGGCGAGTAGTCGATGCTGCTGATCGCCGAGTTCGTCACGTAGAGCCGGCGACCGTCGAACGTGACGTGCATCATGTTGGCCTGGACGATGCCACCCACGGTGTCGTGCAGGCGCGGCTTGTCCGGCGTGGTGACGTCCCAGGCCTGCACTTCGCTTCCACCGATGCAGCTCACGTAGAGGTAGCGGTCCTCGGGCGACTGGCGCAGATCACCGGGCAGGCACCCCTTGCCGACGTCGGCGACCTTGCGATACGTGAACGTCCCGTCGTTCTGGCGGCGGAACATCCAGATCGAGTCGCCGGCGTTGCTGATGTTGTAGCCGTAAGCGGCATTGGGCTTGAGCATCCAGCGCGCGGCCAGCGGGATGGGATCGCCCTTCAGCTCCTGGATCACCTTGCGTGCCTTGAGATCCCACACGAGCAGCGAGCTGGAGAAGTCCTTGGGGTCCCACGTGTTGAGCGGGCTCATGAACGTGCGCTGGGCCACCCAGCTCGAGGTGATCATCCGGTTGAACTCCGGCTTCACCACCGTCTCGTACGGATGGTTCGTCGTCTTGTAGCTCGCCACGAACTCGCCGTCATTGGTGAACTCGGCGAGGCCGCCCGGCCCCGTGCCCTCCGGCCCCGACGCCATGCTGATCAGGATGCGGCCAGGAATGGCGTAGGGCGTGTGCGGGCCGCTGAGCCCGGTCACGCGCGGGACGTCGTCGACCGTGCGCACGAGGCGGGGATTCATCGAGTCGGCGCCGACGTCGAAGATGAAGAAGCGGCTTGTGTTGAGCGAGGCCGCCCAGATCTTCGTCCGATCGTCGGTGAAGCCCATGTGATGGGCTTCGTTCCCGCTAGAGCCGACCTCGACCTTGCGAAGGATCTTCCCGTAGGTCGGTGAGGCCAGGTTCACGTCGACGACGCTCAGGTAGTCTGAGCCCGTGCCGGCGGGCAGCGTCCACAGGTACATCACCTTCTCGGCCTGCCGCAGGCTCTTGATGTAGGGCGAGAGACACGTCTCGGCGAAGACGGCCCCGGCGGTGAGTACGGTGAGCGAGACGCAGGCGAGAACCATCCAACGCTTCATACGTTCCTCCTACAACAGCTTCTCCATCACGATCGTATCGACCCAGTGGCCATCGAGCTGGCCTTGCTCCTTGTAGATCCCCACGGTGCGGAAGCCGTGCTTGTTGTACAGCGCCATGCCGCCGTTGTTGTTGGGGAACGCCGACAGCACGAGCTTGTGGAAGCCGTGCTGGCGGCCCAGCTCGATCAGGCGGGAGAGGAGCGCGCTGCCCACGCCCTTGCCGCGATAGCCGCGCTCCGCGTACACGGAAAAGTCGGCGACGTGACGATAGGCGTCGCGCGCATTGAAAGCGTTCAGGCTACCCCATCCAACGACCTCGCCACGCTCGTTCTCGGCCACGATGACCGGGTGGTGCGGGCCCTTGCCGGCCATCCATGCCCGTCGCTCGTCCGCAGTGCGCAGCTCGGTCTCCAGCGTGGCGATGCGATCCTCGATCCCCTGGTTGTAGATACGGCAGATGGCTTCGGCGTCGGAGGCCGTGGCCAACCGTACCGAGTATGGGCTCACCCCAGCTCCCGGGCGTCGAGCCGGCCTTCCTTGGCAAGCCGGGCAAACTCCTCCAGGGTGCGCCGCACGCCGGCCTCCAGGGGGGTCGCCGCTGCCGGCCCGAGGTCCTTCTGGTAGCGCGCGTCGTCGAGCGCCTCGGGGAACGGAATCGGCTCCTCCACGTGGCTCAGCAGCCCCTTGGCCGAGGGCCAGGCGGCGTCGATGAGGCGCACGAGATCGGCGATTGCCGCGGAGGCGCCGTGCAGGTTGTAGACCCGGGCGCCGTCGTGCCGCGAGCGCGCCGCGGCCAGGAGCGCGCGCGCCACGTCCTCGGTGAAGACGAGGTCGGTGCGCCCGCCCCAGCGGATCTTGAAGGAGCGGCCGAGGACGGCGGCCTTCATGGCGAGCGTGGGATCGGCGGTGAGTCCGAAGTCGCGCCCGGGGCCGTACACCGAGAGCGGTCGGAATCCCATCGAGGGGATCTTGTGCTCATCCCAGTAGACGCGCGCCGTCTCTTCGTTGGCGACCTTGTACACGCCGTAATGCGTGGCGGGGCGCGGTGGCGCCTCGTCCTTCACCGGTCCGGGCGGATACAGATCCGGGGGGCCGAACACCGCGGCCGATGAGGCGTACACGATGCGCTCGACCTGAGAGCCGCCCGCCCGCGCCGCCTCGAAGACGTTCGCCGTCCCGACCACGTTGATGAGCGCGCCGCGGGACGGATCCTGCCGACACAGCGGCACCTGCCACGCGGCCAGGTGGATGATGCGTCGAATGCCGTGCTCCTGGACCACACGGGTCACCGCGTCGCGGTCGGCGATGTCGCCGCGCACGATGGTCACGCGGCTCGCCACGTCGGGTGCGATGAGCATCCGCATGCGCCACGGATCGTCACCGAGATCGAAGAGAACGGGCCGTTCTCCGTCGCCGAGCAGACCGCGCACGACCCAGGCGCCGATGCAGCCGAAGGCGCCCGTCACGAGTGTGCTCATGAGCGGAGACCATATCACAACCCACCACGGCTATAATCGCCAACGCCCATGTTCCAGAGCGAGCGCTTCTTCCGCGAGGCGTGGCCGACGATCTCGCAGGCCGTGGAGTCCCCGGCCGACGCGGCACGCGCGGTGCAGTGGATCCTCGGGCGCACCGGGCTCAAGCGGGGCACGGCCGTGCTCGACGCGCCCTGCGGCTTCGGGCGGCACTCCGTGGAGTTCGCGCGCCGCGGCTACACCGTCACCGGCGTGGACTTCAACGAGACCGAGGTCGAGCGGGCGCGCTCCGCCGCCAAGAACGCGCACGTCGCGCTGCGCCTCATGTGCCAGGACATGCGCGACATGGAATTCTCGGGGGAGTTCGATTTGGCTGTGAACCTCTTCTCCAGCATCGGCTACTTTTCCGACGACGAGGACCGGATGCTCATCGACCGCTTCTGGCGTGCTCTCAAGCCGGGCGGGCTCTTCGTTCTCGACACGCGCAACCGCGACCATTCGGTCCGGGCCATGCCGCCCGAGGAGCGGCTGCCGGTGGACGACGGCACGCTTCGCATCGAGAACCGCTTCGATCCGACCACGAGCCGGTGGCTGGCTCGCTGGTGGCGCCTGTCCGACGAAGCCGCGGACACGGACGCCGGCGAGCTGGTGGGCGAAACCGAGATCCGTCTGTACGCCGCCCACGAGCTGCGCGCCATGCTCCGTCCCGAGCGG
>MNEG01000138.1 GCA_001917585.1 Candidatus Rokubacteria bacterium 13_1_40CM_68_15 | reverse complement strand
GGCGCCGACGTCATCAAGGTCGAGCGCCCTGGCCGCGGCGACGACCTCCGCCACTGGCGCGGCAAGGACGGCATGAGCCCCGTCTTCGCCGCGATGAACCGGAACAAGCGCTCGCTGGCTCTCGACCTCCAGCATCCGGACGGCGCCCGCCTGGCGCTCGAGCTGGCCCGGCGCGCCGACGTCGTCATCGAGAACTTCCTGCCCGGCGTGGTGGACCGCCTCGGGATCGGCTACCGAGCAGTGAGCGCCACCAATCCAGCCGTGGTGTATGCGTCGATCACGGGGTTCGGACAGGACGGCCCCTACGCGCGGCGGGCGGGCTACAACACGATCGCCCAGGGGATGAGCGGCCTCATGGCACTCACCGGAATGCCGGGTCATCCCCCGACGAAGGTCGGTGGCTCCGTCTCCGATCTGGCCGCCGCGCTGCACGCGTTCGGCGCCGTGAACGCGGCGCTGGTCCATCGTTTCCGCACCGGCCGCGGCCAGCACCTCGACGTGAACCTGCTGGCCTCGACGCTCGGCCTACTGCCTGATCCCGTTGCCCAGTTCTTCGCGAGCGGCGGCGCTCGGCCGCGACGCGAGGGCAATCGCAATCCCAATCTGTCGCCGGCCGAAGCGCTCCAGACGAAGGACGGTCTCCTCAACGTCGTGATCATGAATCCCGAGCAGTGGGAACGTTTCTGCCACGCTCTGGGCGACCCCGAGCTGGCCGATGATCCACGCTTCGCCACCAACGACGCGCGGATCGCTAACCGTGAAGAGTTCCGCGCCCGGAGCGAGGCGACGCTGGCCACCGCGACCACGGCGGAGTGGGTCGGGCGCTTCGAGAAGGCGACGATCGCCTGCGGCCCGATCTACGAGCTCGATGAGGTTTTCGCCGACGCCCAGGTCCAGCACCTGGGCCTCGTCACCGAGATCGACCAGCCGGGTTGCGGCCCCGTCCGGATGCTGGGGTTTCCCGTCCGTGGCTCGGAGCTCGACGCCCGCGTCCGACGACCGGCGCCGGCGCTCGGCGAGCACACGGCCGAAATCCTCGGCGAGCTGGGGATCGAACGGCGTGAGATCGATGCGCTGGTCGCGTCCGGCGTCATCTCGCTCGCGCGGTGACGCGGCTGCCGTGGCCGCTCGTCTTCCAACTCATGGGCATCGGGGTCGCCGTCTACCTGATCGTCAGCACGTGGCAGGTGTGGCTGCTGTTCTTCACGGCGCTGATCGTTGCTGCCGCCATCTTGCCGGCCGCCCGCTGGGCGGAGCGCTATCGCATCCCTCGCGGCGCGACCGTGCTCGCCGTCTATCTCGGCTTTGCCGGCGTGCTCAGCCTCATGGGTGGACTGCTCTGGCCGGCTCTGGCCGAGCAGTGGAGCCAGTTCACGGAGCAACTGCCGAAGCTCGTTGACAACGTCCGAGCCTGGCTCGGCAGCGTCGACGTCTTCCTCGGGCAGTGGGGCGCCTCGTTGCGAGCGCCAAAGCCGGAAGAGGTGCAGGGGCTGGCCAGCACGCTCGTCGCCAACACGCTGGCGGTGACGGCCGGCGTCCTCGGCTTCGTGGTCGGGCTGCTCGCCATCGTCGTCATCGCCGCCTACCTCGTCGTCGATGCGCGCACGATCGGTGGGACGCTCCTGCGCCTGGTACCGCTCGCCTACCGGCCCCGGGTGGCGGCGCTGGGCGAGCCCGTGCTCGACCGCATCGGCGGTTACGTGCGAGGCCAGATTCTTTCCAGCATCGCCGTCGGCGCCGTCCTGGCCATCCGGATGGCGCTGCTCGGGGTGAAGTACGCCCTGCTCATCGGCGCGCTGGCCTCGGTGCTCAACGTGGTGCCGTTCGTCGGCTCCTTCATCGCCGCCGTTCTCGGGATCCTGTCGGCGCTGAACGAGTCGCTCACGCTCGCCCTCGCCACGGCCGGTCTCTACTGGGGCACGAACCTCCTGGAAGGGAAGTTCCTGGCGCCGCACTTCGTCGGCCGCGCGACCGGGCTCCACCCGCTGGCCGTGCTCCTGGCGCTCTTCGCCGGCGTTCACATGGGTGGGCTCGTTGGTGCGCTCGTCTCGGTCCCGCTCCTCGCCGGCGCCTGGGAGATCGTCCGCCGCCTCTACCTGGCCGAACACGAAAGCGCGTAAGCTCCCCTTTTCGCGCGATTCCCGACCGTGCGGGTTGTTTGCGCCGCGTCTTTTGCCGGCGTTTCGCTTGCGCCCAAAAAGCAGTGTTACGATGCTTATCGATGCGCCGCGGCAACATCGTGCTGGTCGGCTTCATGGGTGCCGGCAAGACCGTGTGCGGGCGCCTGCTCGCCCGGCGCCTCGGTCGCTGCTTCGTCGAGACCGACGACATGATCGTCGCCGGCGAGGGCCGCTCGATTCCCGAGATCTTCCGCCGCGAGGGTGAGGAGCGCTTCCGTGAGCTCGAGGGCGACGCGCTCGAGCTGTTGCGGCTCAAGTCAGGCGACGTCATCGCGACCGGCGGCGGCTTTCCGTGCCGCGAGGGCCGGATGGACGCGCTACGGGCGGTGGGCACCGTGGTGTGGCTGCGCGGCGACCTGTCCGAGCTTCACGCTCGCGCCACTCGCAGCGGCGACCGACCGATGCTGGCCGGCCGGTCGTCCAGCGAAATCGAGGAGCTCTATCGGCGCCGCGAGGCCTATTACCGTCAGGCCCACGTGACCGTGGACACCAGCGGGCTCGGTCCCGACGAGGTGGTGGCGCGAGTGATGGCCGCGCTGCGCGAGCACGATGCCGCACGCGTTTGATCGTCGGCTGGCCGCCGGCCCGCTGCTCTGCGACGGCGCCATGGGCACGCTGCTCTACGCGCGCGGGGTCAGTCTCGATGCGTGCTTCGACGTCCTGAACGTCAAC
Source organism: Candidatus Rokubacteria bacterium 13_1_40CM_68_15 (assembly GCA_001917585.1). GTDB lineage: Bacteria > Methylomirabilota > Methylomirabilia > Rokubacteriales > CSP1-6 > 40CM-68-15. The sequence continues at coordinate 26,744 of MNEG01000138.1, read as the reverse complement.
CAGGCCAAGGTCGTGCAGTCGGTCCACAGCGAGTACATTGCGGCCGGCGCCGACTGCATCGAGACCAACACGTTCGGGGCGAACCGCTTCAAGCTTGCCGTGCACGGCCTGGCCGACGACGTCCGTCAGATCAACCTGCGTGGCGTCAAGCTCGCGCGTGACGTGCGCGAGAGCATGGGCCGCGACGTCCTGGTGCTCGGCTCCATCGGCCCTCTCGGCAAGTACCTGGCCCCGCTCGGCACGGTGACGGCCGACGAGGCGCGGGCCGCGTTCCGGGAGCAGGCGGAGGCGTTGCTCGAGGGCGGCATCGATGCGTTCGTCGTCGAGACCTTCTCGGATCTCACCGAGATCGCTTTGGCCATCGAGACGATTCGCACACTGACCGACCTGCCCATCGTGGCGCAGATGGCGTTCACGGACGAGGGTGTGACGTTCGCGGGACGGTTGCCGGCCGAGGTGGCGCGAACACTACGCGAGCTCGGGGTGCGGGCTCTCGGCGCCAACTGCTCGGTCGGGTCCAGCACGCTCTACGAAGTGCTGGAGGCCATGGCGCCGGAAGCGGGCGGCGTGCCGCTCGCGATCCAGCCCAACGCCGGCCTGCCCCACCGCATCGGCGAGCGGCTGATGTACCTTTCCTCACCCGGCTACATGGCCGACTACGCTGGGCGGATGATCGACGCGGGGGCGCGCCTCGTCGGCGGCTGCTGCGGAACGACGCCGCAGCACATCGCGGCGATGCGCCGCGTGCTCGACGCCCGGGCGCCGGCGTCGACGGCCGAGCCCCGTCCGGCCGGCGCCGCACGCGTGATCGAGACGCTGGAGACGCCCGGGCTCCGCACCACCCTCGCGCCTACGCTCTTGGGGCGCAAGCTCGAGCAGCGCGACTTCCTCGTGAGCGTCGAGCTGGATCCGCCGCGCGGCCACACGGTGGAAAAACTGGTGCAGGGGGCCAAGCTCCTCAAGGAGCGCGGCGTGGAGATCGTCGACATCAACGACGGCTCGCTCGGCCGCGTTCGCATGGCCGTGCTGCCGACCGCCATCCTCGTGCGCGAGGCGACCGGTCTCGACATCAACATGCACTTCACCTGCCGCGACCGGAACCTCATGGGCATTCAGGCCGACCTGCTGGGCGCGCACGCGCTCGGCATTCGCAACATCCTGGCCATGACCGGCGACCCGCCGCGCACGGGCGACTACGTGAACGCCACCGCCGTCTTCGATGTCGACGGCATCGGCCTGCTCGAGGTGCTGCGCCGGATGAACGAGGGGCTGGACGCGACCGGTAACGGCATCGGCGAGCCCACCGCGTTCTGTGTGGGCGCCGCGCTCGATCCCGGCGCGCAGGACCCCGGGCGGGAGGTCGAGCGCTTTCGCCGAAAGCTCGAGGCGGGAGCGCGCTGGTTCCAGACGCAGCCCGTGTACGATCTCGAGGTGCTCGATCGCTTCCTGGCCCGCGTCGGCGGCTCGCCCGTCCCCGTGCTGGTCGGCGTGCTGCCGCTCCACAGCTTCCGCCACGCCGAGTTCCTCCACAACGAGGTGCCGGGGATCACGATTCCCGATGGCGTGCGGGCCCGGCTTCGCGCCGCCGGCGACGGCGCGCTTCGCGCCGGTATCGAGATGGCGCAGCAGCTCGTCAGCGAGATCCGGGCACGCTACGCCGGCGCCTACCTCATGCCGTCGTTCGGCCGCTTCGAGGTCGTGGCGGAGGTGCTCGATGTCCTCAGATGACGCGCTCGTGCTGACCCGTCTCGGCGCTCGCGAAGCCCAGCGGCGTATCCGCGACGGAAAGATCACCGCCGCGGCGCTGCTCGAGGCCTGCCTCGACCGGATCCGCGCGCTCGACGGCCAGCTCCGCGCGTGGACGCACGTGGACGACGCCAGCGCGCGGGCCGCCGCCCGCGAGCGGGATGCCGAGACTCGGGCTGGCCGGCCCCGCGGCGCACTCCACGGCGTGCCCGTCGGCATCAAGGACATCTTCGACGTCGCCGGGATGCCAACGACGGGCGGAGCGCGGCCATGGGCCCACCGTCGGGCCACCGAGGACGCGACGGCGGTCGCCCGCCTCCGTGCGGCCGGCGCGGTGATCGTGGGCAAGACGGCGACGACCGAGTTCGCCTATCGCGATCCCGCGCCGACCCGGAATCCGTGGAACCTCGGGCACACCCCGGGCGGGTCGTCGGCCGGCTCGGGGGCGGCCGTCGCCGCGCGGATGATCCCGCTCGCGAACGGCTCGCAGACGGTCGGCTCCGTGCTCAGACCGGCGGCCTACAACGGCGTCGTCGGTCTCAAGCCGACGCACGACCTGATCCCGGTCGATGGCGTCATCCCGCTGGCATGGTCGTTCGATCACGTCGGTGTCCTGGCGCGCTCCGTCGATGACGCCGCGCTCATGCTCGGCGTCCTCGCCGGAGGCGAATACGATGCCGCCGCGGGCCGGCCCCCGCGGATCGCCGTCGCGCCCGAGCTCATCGCTCGCGCGGAGCCCGAGGTGGCCGGCCATCTTCGCGCGGTCGCCGACGCGTTTCGGGCGGCGGGAGCGACACTGGTCGAGGTGACGCTTCCCCCCTCCTTCGGCGCGCTCCACGCCGCCGGACTCACCGTGCTGGAAGCGGAGGCCGCGGCGTATCACCAGGAAGAGTTCCGGAAACACGCCGCCGAATTCGGCAAGGAGATGCGCGCCGGGGTGGAGGCGGGACTCGCCGCGACCGCCGTCGGGTACATCAATGCCAACCGCGCGCGGCTGCGCTTCCGCGCCGACGTGACGCCGATCCTGGCCGCCCACGACGCGCTCTTGAGCCCAACAGCGCCGACGCCCGCGCCGGCCGGGCTCGGCTCGACGGGCGACGGCTCGCTCTGCGCGCCCTGGAGCTACACGGGCATGCCGTCGATCTCACTGCCCAGCGGTCTCGCCGCGTCCGGCCTGCCCTTTGCCGTTCAGCTCACGACCGGCGCCGGCCACGAGCAGTTTCTCCTCCGTGTGGCCGCGTGGTGCGAAGGCGTGCTTCGCTTCTCCGCGGCGCCCACGCTCTAGTGCTCGACCTGAAGATCGAGGGCGCGACCGTCGTCGACGGCACGGGCACGCCCGGCGGCCGCACCGATGTGGGCGTGCGCGACGAGACGATCGTGGCCGTCGGTGATCTTTCCCGGGAGTCGGCCGGCCGTACCGTCCACGCCGCGGGTCGAGTCGTGGCGCCCGGGTTCATCGACATGCACTCCCACTCGGACTGGCGCTTGTGGGCCAATCGCCGCGCCGAGTCCAAGATCCGCCAGGGCGTGACGACCGAGGTAGTCGGCAACTGTGGTTTCTCGCCGGCGCCCGTCAGCGACGAGCACCTCGACGATCTCAAGGGCTTCGCCCTCTACCTGCCGCGCGGCATGGACTTTCGCTGGCGCTCGGTCGGTCAGTACCTCGACGCGTTCGACGCCGACGGCACGGCCGTGAACGTCGTGCAGCTCGTCGGCCACGGCACGCTCCGCGTCGCCGCGATGGGCTTCGCGCGGCGGGAGCCGACCGCCGGCGAGCTGACGACGATGCAGCGTGCCCTGGCCGATGCCGTCGAGGCCGGCGCCTGGGGACTGTCCACCGGACTGATCTATGCGCCCGGCTCCTATGCGACCACTGCCGAGATCGTCGCCCTCGCTCGTATCTGCGCCCGGCGGCGGCGCACGCTCTACGCGAGCCACATTCGTGGCGAGGGCGCGACACTTCTCGATGCGGTCGCCGAGGCGATCACCGTGGGGCGGGAGGCGGAGGTCTCGGTGCAGGTGAGCCACATCAAAGCGGCCGGTCGACCGAACTGGGGCAAGGTGACGCGCGCGCTCGCTCTCGTCGACGCGGCGGCCGCCGAGGGCCTCGACGTCATGGCCGATGTCTATCCATACACGGCCTCCAGCACGTCGCTGCGATCGCTGCTGCCCGACTGGGCGCTCGAGGGCGGCATCTCGTCGATGGTCGAGCGCCTGGGCGACCCTGCCGTGCGAGAGCGCATCGGCAAGGAGCTCGAGCAGCCGGTCACGGGACAGAGCCTGCTCGATCGTGTGGGCTGGGAAAACATCATGATCTCCTACTCGCCCCGACGGAAAGACGTCGAGGGCAAGCGGCTCAGCGAGGTGGGCGGACTGACGGGAGCGCTCGACGTCCTTGCCGCCGAGCCGCGAAGCGCGATGATCCTGTTCCAGCTCGACGAGCGCGATCTGCGCGAGGCGCTGACTCACCCGCGCGTCATGATCGGCTCCGACGGCTCATCGCTGGCGCCGTACGGCGAGCTGGGGGAGGGCAAGCCCCATCCCCGGAGCTATGGCACCTTCCCTCGCGTGCTCGGGGAGTACGTACGCGAACAGCGTGTGATCCCACTCGCCCAGGCGATCCACAAGATGACGGGGCTTCCCGCGCGTCGACTCGGTCTGGCTGACCGCGGAGTGATCCGCCCCGGAGCGAAGGCGGACCTGGTGGTCTTCGAACCGCGCCGGGTGCGCGATCGCGCAACGTACGAAGCCCCCCATCGCTATCCCGAGGCGATCGAGCACGTCGTCGTCAACGGGCGGTTCGTGATCCGAGACGGGGAGCACACCGGCAGCTTGCCCGGCCGGATCCTCCGGCTGCCGTGAACTAGATCGGACTGCTGCCCGACTGGACCTCGCAGTAGGACAGCGCCGGCCGCCAGACGCCGCCCGAACGCTCGCAGTCGTCTTGGGCTGATCGAGGCAGGGTGCTGCCGACGAGCCCGGCACAGCCGACGGCCATCACCGCGACGGCAATCACCATCACGACCGTCCGTCGACCGCGCGTCACGCTCCAAGAACGGGCTGAGCCTGGGAAAAGATCCCGCTCCACGGCGTTCCTCCCTGGAGTGCCTCGATTGTGAATGTTACCGAGCCCTTCGATCCGCGAAGTTACGCGATGACGGCGCATGGCACTTACCTTGCTCTTTTCCGGCCGACTCCCCGAGGAGCCGAGGAGGAGCGCTTGAGAACAATTCTCATCATCGATCAGGATCGCACCACCGCGCATCAGTTCGCGCTTGCCTGCCTCGACCGCGCTATCGGCGCCGCGCTCGTCGACACCGTGAGCGACGGTGTCCGTCTGCTGCTGACCGAGACCGTCTCGCTCATCGTCGTCGAGCCCTCGCTCGTACATCTGGGCGCGCGCGAGCAGGCCTTGTTATTCGACCGGGTCGCGCCCGGCGTGCCCGTCGTGATCGCTGCACCCCCGACGCTCTCCCTCGAGGCCCGCGTGGGATGGGAGCTGGTGGGCTTCACCGTCATCACACGGCCCGTCGACGTGGAGGACTTGCTCAAGATTACAGCACGCTGACCGCGTCTTGCTTGCGCCGAGGCTCCGCCCGTGTACACTTGGTCTGTCTGCCAGAGCCGGCTGGACCTCGCCTCCGCCGAGGCTGCTCTCTTCCGTTCGCGGGGCGTGCGACGTGTGACCGTACCGGGAGAGAGGTCGAGGAGGAGTCTATGGCGTCCAAGCTTTACGTCGGCGGTCTCTCATACTCCACCACCAGCGAAGGCCTGCGGGAATTCTTCGCGCAGTCCGGCAACGTGCTGTCCGCGACGGTCATCACCGACCGGTTTTCGGGTCAGTCTCGTGGCTTCGGATTCGTCGAGATGGCGTCCGCGGAGGAGGCGCAGAATGCGATCTCCCAGTTGAATGGTCGAGAACTGGACGGTCGCCGTATCACGGTCGAGGTCTCGAATCCGCAGGGTCCACGCACTGGCGGCGGGCGCCCGGGAGGCGGGCGGCCTAGCGGCGGTGGTCGCGGACCGGGCGGCGGTGGGGGTCGCGAGAGCGGCTACGCTCATCGGCCATCGAAACCCGTGAGGTGGTAGTGCGAGCCGAGCCGCGTCGCGCGGCGAGGTGAGCGGTGAAATAGTCCGAAAAGTGCGAGTCGAGCCGCGTCGCGCGGCGAGGCGAGCGGTGAAATAGTCCGAACATCGCAGTGTGACCGTACACGGGGTCGGCCACTCGGCCGACCCCGTGGTGTTTCTACTTCTTGCGCTTCGCCTTGACGTCCGCCGAGTCCGCGGGAGAGGCCGCAGGGACAACGGCCGGCGGGGTCGTCTCGAAGAGACGATCGTAGCGACCGTATTCGTGAGCGGCGTCCATGAACCACTTGACGGCCTCGGGATCGGACTTCGGCGGGATCTCGCACGACGTCGACAGGATGAACGCGGACTGGCGAGCCGCCGCGTCCACACAGCGGCGCACGTCGGCCACCATCGCGTCCTTCGTCGTCTTCTCGAACTTCGTGGCGTCCACGTTGCCGATGGCCACGGCGCGACCGCGGGCGACCTGGACGAATCGCTCGAGCTGATCGACGTAGAGCGCAGGGTCGGCCTGCTGGTCGAGGTCGAACGACACCGTCGTGAAGCCGCACTGGATCAGATCCTCGTAGATCGGGTACGTCGTGCCGCAGATGTGGGTGGTCACGCCCACTTTCTTGGCCTTGAAGTAGTCCACCAGCTCCTTGTGGTACGGCGCGATGAACTCGCGGTAGTTGTCGGGTGAGATCAGGCTGATGGACGCCGTCGGCTCGGAGAACGACAGGCCGATCCCCGTCTTCGCGATGGCGTCGCCCCACGTCTTGGAGAAGTCCGTGGTCACGCGCATGAGATCGTGGATGAACTGCGGGTCTTCGAAGGTGTCGAGCAGCATCACCTCGGGGTTACGCATCAGCATGGCGATCGTCCACGGGCCCACCGCGACCGCGCCGATCGCGGTCGGCGGCTTGGCCTTCACCAGTGTCTCGCACTGTTCGAGGAAGCCGGGCAGACGCGCCGTCTTGTACGGATCGGGCATCGCGATCTGGGCCAGCCTGGCCTTGTCGTCGGCGAGCACGTGGGTGTCGATCGACGGGACGACATACTCGGAGTACTTCACGCGGCAGCCGAAGGCCTCCGCTTCCTTGGCCAGATCGTTGTAAGCGAGCACCACGTCGGGCTGGTAGCGCTCGTAGTAGTTCATCATCGCCTTGATCGCCCGGGTCGTGTTCGTGCAGTACTCCTCGATCGACAGCCCGTCGAGCGTGCCCGCGAACGAGGCGACGATCGGATACACGGGAACACGATCGGCAAAGCTGCGCTTGTAGGCCGCGACGACCCGGTCGCGCGGCGTGAACGCGGAGCGTCCCTTCTCGGCGTCCCACAGGCGGTTGGCTTCCATGTAACGCGGCGGCAGCTTGGCCTCGTACTCCATGAACTGCGTGATCGGGTACCGGATGCCGCCGGCGTGCGTTCCGCGCAGGCCCTCGACGATTTCCTCCATCTGCGCCCACGGGAACGTGAAGGCCATCTCGTGGTCCTGCGTCTGCCCGAAGATCCGATCGCCCGAGCAGGGGAGGATGACCTGGGGCCGGTCAGTCCGCATCGTCGTCACGATGATCTCCGAGCAATCGATGCGACCACCGAACGCCGAGGTGAGCTTGCCGCCCCGCCTCCACAGCGCGGCCTGCGTGAGGCGCATGACCTGGGCGGGGTTCGCGTAGATGCACACCACGTGTGGCTCGAAGGTGGCCCGATCGAGTGGCGCGACGAGGAGCGCGTAGTATTCGCCGTGCGCGAACTTGTCGACAGCCGCCTCGGACCGCTGGCCGGCTTCCTTCGTTTCGGTGTACATGCCTTCGCACAGGGTGCCGGAGTTGTGAAGGTGCGTGGGCTTTTCGAAGCCGAGGGCCGCGATGCCGAGCGAGCAGATGTGGTCCTCGCGGGTGAGGGCGATGGTCCAGCCATAACGCCGCGCCATGTCGATGACCTGGCAGTTCATCGAGAGCTTCTTGAAGTCCCGAGCCGGACGCTTGGCCTTGTCGGGGATCGCCTCACCGGGTTTCAGCATCCGGATCGCCACGGGAAATGTCTGCGGACGGATGTAAGTCTGCAGCTCCCGGTCGGCGGTCTTGACGTCCATCATGCGGCCTCCTCGAGCGTGTGCTCAGCCCGGCTCAGCCTACTACGCGTGCGCGAGAGGTCGCAACGCATTGCAGGGAGTGCTACCCGGTGCCGTGCGCCAACGGTACGGCGTTTGCGTACCGAATCAACATGCGGCGTTGTCTGACGCTGGTGGTCGGGATCCTGATCGGCCAGTGGCTCACGTTCGGCGCCACCCCCTCGCCGGCCGACCTCTATAGTGTCGGCCTCGCCGCCTGGGAGCGGCGGGACTATCCCGAAGCGCTCCGGGTGTGGAGCCACGGGGCCGCGCTACAACCAGGCGACGCGGTGCTCCACTTCTGGCGCGCATCCGCCCTGGCTCGACTCGGGCAACGTCACGCCGCGGCGGACGGCTTCCGCCTGGCGCTGATGCTCGATCCGCCCAAGTCGGTGGCGGCCTTGGCTCGGCAGGAGCTGGCGAGTCTCGACGCCGCCAGCGCCAAGGCCACCGAGGTCGAGACGACGGTGCCGGTTGAACCGGCGCGCGGCGTGTGGGTGGCGGCAGTGGTGATCAACGGCGCCCATGAGGCGCGCTTCCTCGTCGACACCGGCTCGAGCGTGACGCTCGTCTCGCCCGCGCTGGCCAAGACCGTCGGTTTGGCGACCAAGGGCACGAAGAACACGATGGAGCTGCAGACGCTCGGCGGGATGACGGCAGGTCCTGTCACGAGTCTCGCATCAATGCGCGTCGGCGAGGCCGAGGTTCGCGACGTCGTCGTGGTCGTGCACGATCCGGGCCCCGGCATCGACGGGATCCTGGGGAACACCTTCCTTGGCCGCTATCGCCTGACGCTCGACGCCGACCGGCGTCTCCTGTCGCTTCGCCGCCCCTCATCTTCGTAAGAACGGGACGCTGCCGCCGCGTCGCGTCGATATTTCGTCGGGTCGGAGCTGCCACCGAGCGCGCTAGAATACCGGAATCGCCGTCGTCACGGCGGTTCTGGAGGGGTAATGATCAACGCTCCGAGCGCGAGTCATAGCGTCACCGTGCGTCTCGAGATCGAAAACAAGCCGGGGATGCTGGGCAAAGTAACGTCGGCCATCGGCAAGGCCGGCGGCGACATCGGCGCCATCGATCTCGTCGAGGTGGGCAAGACGACGATCACGCGCGATCTCAGCGTCAAGGCGAGCGACGAGCGCCATGCCCAGCAGGTCGTCGAACGGATTCGGGCCGTGACCGGTGTTCGCGTCGTCAACGTCTCCGATCGCACGTTTCTCATGCACCTCGGCGGGAAGATCGAGGTCAGAGGGAAGATTGCGGTCAAGACCCGCGACGATCTCTCCATGGCCTACACGCCGGGCGTCGCTCGCGTCTGCATGGCCATCCACGAGGATCCCGAGAAGGCGTACGCGCTGACCATCAAGCAGAACTGCGTCGCCGTCGTGACGGACGGCACCGCCGTGCTCGGGCTCGGCGACATCGGCCCCAACGGCGCCCAGCCGGTCATGGAGGGCAAGGCGCTCATCTTCAAGGAGTTCGCCGGGGTCGACGCCTTCCCGCTCTGCCTGGCCACCAAGGACGTGAACGAGATCGTGACCATCGTCAAAGCCATCTCGCCGGTGTTCGGCGGCATCAACCTGGAGGATATCTCGGCCCCGCGGTGCTTCGAAATCGAGGAGCGACTGCAGCGCGACCTCGACATCCCCGTCTTCCACGACGACCAGCACGGCACGGCGGTCGTGGTCCTGGCGGCGCTCCTCAACGCCCTGAAGGTCGTGCGCAAGCGCCTGAGCGACGTGCGGATCGTGTTCACCGGCGTGGGGGCCTCGGGGATCGCCACCGCGAAGCTCCTCATGAAAGCCGGCGCCAAACACATCATCGGCTGCGACCGGGCGGGCGCGATCTACCGCGGGCGTACGGAAAACATGAACTCGATGAAGGAGTGGTTCGCCGAGCACACGAATCCGAAACGCCTCCGCGGCACCGCGGGCGAGGCGCTGGTGGACGCCGACGTGTTCATCGGACTGAGCGGTCCCGGCGTCGTCGGGCTGAAGGACATCAAGGCCATGCGCCGTGACCCGATCGTCTTCGCCATGGCCAACCCGATCCCGGAGATCCAGCCCGAGGAAGCCGGACCGCACGTCAAGGTCATGGCGACCGGGCGGTCTGACTATCCCAACCAGATCAACAACTCCTGCTGCTTCCCCGGGTTCTTCAGAGGGATGCTCGACGTCCGGGCCAGGCGGGTGAACGATCAGATGAAGCTGGCGGCGGCCAACGCCCTGGCCGAGCTCGTCGGACGCGCCGAGCTGGATCCCGAGTACATCACGCCCTCGATGTTCGATCGCCGGGTGGTTCCCGCAGTGGCCGAGGCGGTCTCGGAGGCTGCCGTCCGCACGGGTGTGGCCCGGCGGCGGCCGCGGACAGCGGGGGGGCGCACCCGGTAGGCCCCCCTTTCGCGGTGCTTGCTGCTGATTGGGCAGGCACCTATAATCCGCGCCAATCCGATGCCTTTCGGGCAATCAGGACTCCTCATTCAATGAAGTTCACCGGCGGCTGAGGCCGTAGCCGTCAGCCGGCAACAAGGGGAGACCCATGCGGGCAGCCAAGGTTCCGCTCAACGAGCTCCGTCGTGTCGTCATCGCGGCATCCGTCGGCAACATCATCGAGTGGTACGACTTCTACATCTTCGGGAGCCTGGCTGCGATCCTCGCGGTTAAGTTCTTCGAGAAGGGCCACCCGGTGGCCGCCTTCCTCAGCACGGTGGCGATCTTCTCCGTCGGCTTCCTGATCCGACCGCTGGGGGCGTTCGTCTTCGGCTGGCTCGGTGACAAGGTCGGCCGGAAATACACCTTCATCGTCACGCTGACCGGCATGGGCGTGGCGACGGCCCTCATCGGCTTCGTGCCGACCTACCAGTCGATCGGTCTCGCTGCGGCCTTCATCCTCTTCGGCCTGCGCCTGATCCAGGGGCTCTGCCTGGGCGGGGAGTACGGCGGCGCCATCACGTACGTCGCCGAGCACATCGAGGACGAGCATCGTGGGTACTACACCGGCTGGTTACAGACCTCGCCCACGCTCGGCATCGTCGTGTCGCTGGCGACGATCATCGGCATCCGGACCTGGCTCGGCGTCGAGGCCTTCAACGACTGGGGCTGGCGGCTGCCGTTCATCATCTCGCTCCTCCTCGTCGCGATCGCCATCTGGATCCGGCTCTCGCTCGGTGAGACGCCGATCTTCCAGGAGATGAAGGCCAGAGGCCGGACCACGACCAACCCGTGGCGCGAAGCGTTCATGAGCGCCAACTTCAAATACGTGGTCATCGCGAGCGTGGTCGTGCTCGGACAAGGCTGCGTGTGGTACAGCGGCCAGTTCTGGGCGCTCTACTTCCTCCAGACGGTCAAGAAGCTCGACGTGCTGACGTCGAGCTCGATCGTCGGTATCGCGCTCCTCATCGCCACGCCGACGCTGATCTTCTGGGGCTGGCTCTCGGACAAGGTCGGGCGCAAGCCGATCATCCTTGGCGGTATGGCCCTCGCATCGCTGACGTACTACCCGCTCTACATGGCGCTCGGCAACTATGCCAATCCCGGCAACGTCAACTACCCGATGGCGATCCTCGTCGTGGTGATCCTGGTCAACTACGTGGGCATGACCTACGGGCCGATCGGGGCGTTCCTGGCCGAGTTCTTCCCCAGCCGCATCCGCTACACCTCGGTGTCCGTGCCCTACCACATCGGCAACGGCTGGGGCGGCGGACTGGTCCCGATCGTCACGACCTCGATGTACCTCTCCACCGGTAGCGTGGGGTATGCGCTGATCTACCCCATCGCGGTGCCGGCCATCATGTTCCTCATCGCGATCTTCGTGATGCCGGAGACACGAAAGCACAGCATCTGGGAGGAAGGGGCCATCGAGGCGGCACGCAGCCGCGCATAGACGGTCTCGGCGCAGGCGCCCGGGGCGGGGCAGGGCCGCCCCCCCCGGCTCCAACATCGTCCCCGGCGCGCTAGAGCTTTCGGCCGTGCCGGCGTTGGTTCCGGCGCCCAGGAGCGGATCTCGTCTTCCCCTATTCCGGCCAACAGAATCCAGCACTTCCCCGTGGTCTGACTCTGGTATACCCCGTGCTTGTGTAATCTAGCTTTGGCAGTCAATCCATATGCGTCCAGCGCGGGCGCGGTCCTCAACAAGGGGGAGCCGATGAGTGTAGCCACAGGAGTGATGACCCGCGATCGCGTCGTGAGCGCGGCCGAAGAACGCCGCGTCATCGTTGCGTCGTCGGTCGGCACGGTCTTCGAGTGGTACGACTTCTATCTGTACGCGATCCTCGCACCGTTCTTCGCGGGGCTGTTCTTCCCTCCAGGCAACCAGACGGCCGCGTTGCTGGGCGCGTTCGGCGCCTACGCCGCCGGCTTCCTGATCCGGCCGTTCGGAGCGCTGATCTTCGGTCGGATCGGTGATCTCGTCGGGCGGAAGTATACGTTCCTGGTGACCATCGTCGTCATGGGCGTGTCCACGGTGCTCGTGGGCTTCATGCCGACGTATGCGTCGCTTGGCTTCGCGGCGCCAATCATCCTGGTCGCCCTCCGGCTGGCCCAGGGTCTCGCCCTCGGCGGCGAGTACGGCGGTGCCGCGACCTACGTCGCCGAGCACGCCCCGGACAACAAGCGCGGCTACGCCACCAGCTGGATCCAGACCACCGCGACTCTCGGAATGTTGATGGCCCTCGTCGTCATCGGAATCTGCCGGTACGGCATGGACGCCAGGGCGTTCGCGAGCTGGGGTTGGCGCATTCCGTTCTGGTTCTCGATCCCGCTGCTGTTGATGTCCATCTACATTCGGCTGAAGCTCAACGAGTCGCCGCTGTTCCGGCGGATGAAGGCGCAGGGCAAGGGCTCCACGACGCCGCTGAAGGACAGCTTCCTGAGGTATCCGAACAACAAGTATGTGGCGCTGGCTCTCCTGGGCGCGACGGCCGGTCAGGGGGTCGTCTGGTACACGGGCCAGTTCTACGCCCTGTTCTTCATCCTGATCTACCTCAAGCTCGATTTCATCCCGACGTACACCCTCATTGGCCTGTCGCTGCTCCTCGGCACGCCGTTCTTCCTCGTGTTCGGCGCACTGTCCGACCGCATCGGGAGGAAGAAGATCATCCTGGCCGGTTGCATCATCGCGGCGCTCACGTATTTCCCGCTGTTCAAGGGGCTGACGCACTTCATCAACCCGGACCTCGAGGCCTACCAGCAGCGCACGCCGATCGAGGTCGCGGCCACCGACTGCAACTTCCACATCTTCATCGGTCCGTGGTCACGGCAGACAGCGTGCGATCGGGCCAAGGACTTCCTGGGTAAGGCAGGCCTGTCGTTCACCTCGGTGGCGGCCCTGCCCGGCAAGGACATGGTCACGAAGATCGGCCGCACCACGATCGAAGGCTGGGACCAGGCGAAGTACGCCGAGGCGTTGAGGGCCACCGGTTATCCCCCGAAGGCCGACACGAGCAAGGTGAACTGGGTGGCGGCCGAGATCATCCTCGTCATCCTGGTCATCTACGTGACGATGGTGTACGGGCCGATCGCGGCGTTCCTGGTGGAACTTTTCCCGACTAAAATCCGTTATACATCGATGTCGCTGCCGTACCACATCGGCAACGGCTGGTTCGGCGGCATGCTGCCCTTGCTGGCAACCGCACTCGTCGCCTGGTCGGGGAATATCTATTACGGGCTCTGGTATCCCATCTGGGTGTCGATCATGACGTTCGTGATTGGAACGTTCATGGTGCGTGAAACGAGGCACGTGCGGATCCACACCGAGCATTGATCCTCGCCAAGCCGGGGCGGTGACGCCGCCCCGGCTTGGCGGTTCGCTGCGCCACCGCCTTCGCCCTCACTCAAATCGTCACCATTTCTGTCACTTTCTCCCGGGTATTCTGCCCGGTCCCGTCAGTCGCAACGGCGCGGCGGTCAGGCCAGCGGCCGCGGACATTGTCGACATTCCAATGAATTAGAGAACCGCTCCGTCCGTCTGTGGGTTAGGCACTGTAGTTGCACGTAGCACGCCGCGCAGTTGAAGCACATGGGAGGGGACGAACATGAAAGGGATCAGGGAGCGGCTGGAGCAAGACCTGCTGACCGTGGTCAGCCGGCTCCGCCGGATGGACAGCGCGGTCGCCCTGGAGGAACTGCCCGCACCCGTCATCGCGGCAGACGGCGATGACTTCAGCGAGGTGCAGGAACTCGAGCGCCGTGAGATCGGCTTCGCGACGCGCGAACTGCTGATCGAGCGCGTACATCGGCTTCAGGCCGCGCTGGACCGCCTCCGTGATGGCGAGTACGGCACCTGTGTGGAGTGCGGCGAGGACATCGCGCCGGCCCGCCTGCGTGCGCTGCCAGAAGTCCAGACTTGCGTCCGCTGCCAGGATCGGATCGAGCGGCTCGGACGGCGGCTCGAAGCCGTCGAGGCGGAATTCGGTGGCGGCGAGGACGAAGAGGACTAGTCGGAAGGAAACCGCAAGATTCTCCGACGGGGCCGGCGGTCGCCGGCCCCGTTTTTTGTGTAGGCTTTAGTTCGTGCGCACGCCCATCCTCGACCTGTTCCGTCCCGGGGTCCTGGCGCTCTCCCGTTACTATTTCGGCCTGGGGCTCTCAGGCGTTCAGCACATCCCGCAGACGGGCCCGCTCGTGATCGCTCCCAACCATCAGACGTACGCCGACCCCGTCCTGGTCACGATTCCCGTGCGCCGGCCGGTGCATTACATGGCGTGGAGCCGACTGTTCACGATTCCCGGCCTGGGTGGCTTCATCCGGCTGTTGCGCGCATTTCCCGTCCAGATCGAGGGCGCCGATCCGCGGGCGGCACGGGCGGCAGCCCGACTGCTCCAGGCGGGCGAGGCCGTGATGATCTTTCCCGAGGGCGGGCGCAGCCTCGATGGCACCGTCGGGCGCTTCAAGGCGGGCGCGTTCCGTCTCGCCGTGTACCACGGCGCTCCCGTCTTGCCCGTGACGATCGACGGAGGCTACGAAGCCTGGCCACCCGGCCGTGTCTGGCCGCGTCGCGGACGGATGACGATCACGTATCACGAGCCCCTCCGCGCGGACCAATCCTTGCCGGCGCGCGAGGCGGCGCGGGACCTGGCGGAGCGTGCCCGCGCCGCGATCGTGGCGTCGCTCCCAGCCTCGGCAGCGACCTCGGCTTGACGCGGACCTGACCGGCGCTACACTCGACGCCCGTCCAGGGGTGACCGCCGGCGCGTCGCCGTCGGGGGAAGGAGACGTCGATCATGGACCGGGTCCGCCTCAATCTCGCCAACCCGCAGGAGCTGCTCGAGATTCCTGGCATCGCGCGCGCGGAGGCCGACGCGATCATCAAGTTTCGCGCCGAGCACGGGCCGATCGCCGACGCTCGTCAGCTTTCTCGCCTCCTGGGCCGCGACCAGCTCTCGGAGGCCGTGCTCGCGCACATCGACTTCGACCCTGCCGACGTCACCGCGCCGGAGGCCCCCGGAGCGTAGACCTGAGCGCGGGCGCGGGGCCCGGCGTCGTCGAAGGCGCTCATCGCGGCCGCTCCTCCACGCGGTAGCCCGCGCTCACCAGGCGCGTGAGGAGCCGGTCGATCTGCTCGCGGCCCGATGTTTCGAGCGTCAGCTCCACTTCGGTGTCGCCGATCGCCGTGGACGAGAAGGCGCGGTGATGGTCGATTTGCAGGATGTTCGCGCGATCCTCGGCGATCAGCGCGGTCAGGCGCGACAGCGCACCCGGCCGATCGTGCAGCACGACGCCCACGCGGACGAGGCGGCCGTCCTTCACGAGGCCGCGCTCGATGATCCGCGAGAGCATCGTGACGTCGATGTTGCCCCCGGAGAGCACGAGCACGACGCGAGCGCCGGCCAGGCCGAGCGGTCGGTTGACGAGCGCGGCCAGCGGTGCCGCGCCGGCCCCTTCGACGACCGTCTTTTCGATCTCGAGCAAGAGCAGGATGGCGTTGGCCAGCTCCTCTTCGGTCACGGTCACGACGTCGTCCACGTGCTTGCGAACGAGGTCGAGCGTGAGATCGCCGACCTGGCGGACGGCGATGCCGTCGGCGATGGTCGGCGCGGCTGGCAGCCTCACCGGTTGTCCGGCCTCCAGCGCCCGGACCATCGCCGGTAGCGCCGCCGACTCCACGCCGATGACGCGCGCGCTCGGACGGCGCGCCTTGACGCCGAGCGCGACGCCGGCGGCCAGGCCACCGCCCCCCACGGCGACCAGGACGGCGTCGAGGTCGGGCTGCTGCTCGGCGAGCTCCAGCCCGAGCGTCGCCTGACCGGCGATGACACGGAGGTCGTTGAAGGGGTGGACGAAGACACCGCCGCCTCCGTCGGTGATCTCGCGCGCCCGCGCGTACGCCTCGTCGAAGTTTGCCCCGTGGAGAATGACCTCGGCGCCGTGACGGCGGGCCGACGTCAGCTTGATCAGCGGCGCCCCCTCCGGCATGACGATCGTGACCGGGATCCCCAGGCGCGCGCCATGGAAGGCCACGGCCAGGCCATGGTTACCGGCGCTCGCGGTGACCACGCCCTGAGCTCGCTCGGCGGCGCTGAGCTGCAAGAGCAGGTTCGCCGCACCACGCTCCTTGAAGGACCCCGTCATCTGGAGATTCTCGAGCTTCACGAAGCAGTGCGTGCGCGTGAGGTCGGAGAGCGTCTGCGAGTACGCGCACGGTGTCTCGTAAACGGCCCCGGCCAGCCGTTCACGTGCCGCCTCGATGTCGGCCAGGGTCAGCACGGTAACGAGTGCCGCGAGGCCGGCTCGCACCGAGGGTGGCGAGCGATGGGTGGGCGTGGCTCCATCAGAACTCCACGCGAGGCTCGGGCAGAGCCGGGGACATGACCCCGACGGGCATGAGCGGCGTCGAGTGCGCGTACCCGGTGCGGCCGCGCCAGTCCAGCAGGATCAACCCGCCGTGGCCCTGACCTTCGTCGACGAGCAGGTCGACGGCGACTTGCGCGGCGTACGTGGCGTCGTCGGCTTCCTTCAGATAGTCGAGGGCGCACCGGGCCAGCACGACACGGATGATCGCCTCGCCGTCGCCCGTGCACGACACGCCGCCGAGCGTGCTGTCGGCGTAGGTGCCGCTGCCGATGAGCGCGGAGTCGCCCACGCGTCCGGGCAGCTTGCCGGCGATGCCGCCGGTCGATGTCGCCGCGGCCATGGTTCCGTGGCGGTCGAGCGCGACGGCCCCCACCGTGCCGGCGGCGCCGGCGGTGCGCTCCCGATCGAGCCATCGCAGGCGCTGTCGCTCGGTGACGAGCGACGTGGGATCGCACTCCGGCATGCCGGCGGCGCGCGCGAATTGGAGCGCGCCGTCGCCGACGAGCAGGACGTGACGGCCATCGTCCATGACTCGCCGGGCGAGCGTGACGGCGTTTGCGATTCCTCTGACCGCACCGACGGCCCCGCAGCGCAAACGGTCGCCCTCCATGATCGAGGCGTCGAGCTCGACGGTGCCGGCCGCGGTGAGCACCGCGCCGCGGCCGGCGTTGAAACGCGGATGATCCTCCAGCGCGCGCACCGCCGCTTCGACGGCGTCCACGGCACGACCGCCGTCACCGAGGACGCGCCAACCGGCCGTAACCGCCGCGCGCACGCCGGCCCGCAGCTCGTCGCGGCCATCGGCGGGATCGGCGCCGGCGCCGCCGTGGACGATCAGCGTCGGCACACGGGCTCCACCGGGCGGCTCTCGTCGCCTCATCGCGCCCAACGTGTCACAATCCGTCGCCGATGGCCACGGCCGATCCTCTCGCCCGGCTCAACGCGCGTATCGTTCGCTGTCGCCGGTGTCCCCGTCTCGTGGAGCATCGCGAGGCCGCCGCTGCCGATCCGCCGCGCCGCTACCGTGGCCAGCGATACTGGGCGCGGCCGCTGCCGGGCTTCGGCGACCCTCGCGCGCGCTTGCTCCTGGTCGGTCTGGCTCCGGCCGCCCATGGTGGTAATCGCACCGGCCGCATGTTCACGGGCGATCGAAGCGGCGACTGGCTCTATCGCGCGCTCTGGGAGACGGGTTTCGCCAATCAGCCGACATCCGAGCACGCGGAGGACGGGCTGCGCCTGCGCGACGCCTACGTCACGGCCACGATCCGGTGTGCGCCGCCCGCCAACAAGCCGGCGCTGGAAGAGATCGCCAGCTGTGAGGCGTACCTGCTCGAGGAGCTGCGCCTGTTCGAGCGGGCGCGGGTCGTCGTCGGGCTCGGACGGATCGGCTGGCTCGCCTACCTGCGCGCTCGCCGGACGCGCGGGCAACCTCTGCCGCGCCCGTTGCCACTCTTCGGTCACGCCGCCGTCACGCGCTTCACCGACGGTACCGCGCTGATCGGGTCCTACCATCCCAGCCAGCAGAACACCTTCACGGGCAAGCTCACGCGCCCGATGCTGCGCCGCGTGTTCCAGACCGCGCGGGCCTTGCTCGACGGTTGACACGATCTCAGATCGCCCAAACAAGCATCCGGACAGCGTGATCGCGGCGGGGCACGCCGGGGGAGCACGAGGGGGGCGTAGCTCCCTTCGGTTGACCATTGCGATAGCCCGGGTGCCCGTGCCCTGTTCAATGATCAATCGGGCATCGATCAGTCGGCAAGATCTGACGGGAGCCGTGGGCGTTCTTCGACGGTCAGCGACACGTCGCGCGGCTGACCCTCGCGCACGATCGTCACGCGGACCTTCTGGCCGGGCTTGAGCGCATTGACGCGCGCCATGTACTCGTCGTGGCTCCGCACCGGCTGGCCCTGGACCGCCGTCAGGATGTCGCCGCCGATCAGATACTCCTCGCCCTGGATGATCACCGACAAGCTGCCGCCGCGGATGCCGGCCTGATCGGCGGGACTGCCGTCGAAGACGACCTCGACGAGATAGCCGGGCACGAGCGGCCCGCGGAGCAGGGAGCTGAGCGGCGTGTCCACGGCGCGCCCCTGCATGCCGAGCCACGGCCGCACCACCCGCCCGCGCTCGCGCAGATCGCGCAGGACGCCCTTGACGGCGTTGATCGGGATGGCGAAGGCGATGCTCTGCGCGTCCTGCGAGATATAGGTGTTGAGACCGATGACGTGGCCGCAGCGGTCCACGAGCGGCCCGCCCGAGTTCCCCGGATTGATCGCGGCATCGGTCTGCAGCATGGGCTGGTCGGGCAGGCCGGGAAGCAAGCGATTGAGCCCGCTGATGATGCCGCGAGTCATCGTCTGCTCGAGACCGACGGGGCTGCCGATCGCCATGACCTCGTCACCCACGCGCAGGCGCGTCGAGTCGCCGAGCCGGGCAGCCGGAATGTTGTCCTTGGTCTCGATCCGTAGCAGGGCAAGGTCGAGGACGGGATCGAGACCGACGACGCGAGCGCCCGCCTTGACACCGCCGCCCGTGGTGACGCCAAGCGACGTCATGCCGTCCACGACGTGGGCGTTGGTGAGCACCTGTCCGTCACGATCCACCACGACGCCCGAGCCGACGACCGTCTCGAAGCGACGCTGCGGCTTGGCCTTGTTGATCTTCACGCCCTGGATCGACACGACCGACGGCGAGACGCGCTCGAAGACCTGGCTCAGCGGATCCGAGCACGGCTGAGCGGCGACCATTTCGAAGCAGAGGAAGACGGCGAGCGCGGGCAGGATCGCGATCCACGGGCGCATCAGCGGGGAATGATACAACGATCCAGTAAGACGTGACGCGAGAGCTATAATCTCTTCGTGCGA
This sequence comes from Candidatus Rokubacteria bacterium 13_1_40CM_68_15, assembly GCA_001917585.1. GTDB lineage: Bacteria > Methylomirabilota > Methylomirabilia > Rokubacteriales > CSP1-6 > 40CM-68-15. The sequence goes on along the minus strand of MNEG01000138.1, from coordinate 7,161 downwards.
CGTCTCGCCACGCTCGTCCTCCTGGTCGCCCTCGCCGTCCCTGCTCTCGCCGCCGACACGCCTTCCCCGACGGCCGGCGTGCAGGCCACCACGCTCGAGAACGGCCTGCGCGTGCTGCTGCTCGAGGATCATCGCAGTCCGATCGTGACGGTCCAGACCTGGTATCGCGTCGGCTCGCGGAACGAGCACCGCGGGGCCACCGGGATCGCCCACTTCCTCGAGCACCTGATGTTCAAGGGCACCCCGAGGTACGGGCCGCGCGAGTTCGCCCGGCTGGTCGAGCAGAACGGCGGCCAGGACAACGCCTTCACCTCGCAGGACGTGACGTCGTACTACGTCAACGTGGTGGCCGACAAGCTCGATCTCGTGCTCGACCTCGAGGCCGACCGGATGCACAACCTCCTGCTCGACGCCAAGGAGATCGACTCCGAGCGCCAGGTGGTGATCGAGGAGCGGCGCACGCGCACCGAGGACGACCCCGAGGGCTTCCTGGCCGAGGAAGTGTCGTCCATTGCCTTCAAGGCGCACCCCTACGCCAATCCGATCATCGGCTGGGTGGAGGACCTCCGGCGCATCACGCCCGCGGAGATCCGCGCCTTCTACAAGGCGTACTACAACCCCAACAATGCCATCCTCGTCGCCGTCGGCGACTTCAAGGCGGAGGAGGCGCTGGTGAAGATCAAGGCGCGCTTCGGCCGCATCCCGCGCGCCGCCGAGGCCCCGCCGGTGTTGGCCGTCGAGCCGCCCCAGAATGGCGAGCGCCGGGTGATCGTCAAGAAGCAGGCCCAGCTCCCGGTCGTTCACCTCGCCTGGCACGTGCCCAACCAGAAGTCCGACGACGCGGCAGCGCTGGAACTGCTTTCCACCGTGCTGTCGGGCGGACGGGCGTCGCGCCTCTACCGCCACCTCGTGTACGAGAAGCAGCTGGCGCTGGAAGCTGGCGGCGATTACCCGTACTTCTCGTTCGATCCCGGCCTGTTCTGGTTCTGGGCCACCGCGATGCCGGGCCAGACGCCCGAGACGCTCGAGAAGGTCCTGCTCGAGGAGATGGAGCGCCTCAAGCAGGAGCCCGTCACCGAGGAGGAGCTCAACCGCGCCAAGAACCAGATCGAGGCCGAGTTCGTCTTCCAGCAGGACTCCATTCATCGCCGCGCCTCGCTGCTGGCGCGCTTCGAGACCATCGGCGGCTACAAGCTGGAGGACACCTTCGTCTCGCGCATCCGCGCCGTGACGGCGGCCGATATCCAGCGCGTCGCCCGTACCTGGTTCCCCACCGACAAGAAAAACGTCGGCATCCTGCTGCCCCAGCCGTGAGCCGGGGACGGTGGCGGTTCGTCGCGCTCGCGGCGCTCGCCGTGACCGGCGGCGGGGCCGCCGTGTGGCTGGCGCAAGGCATCCACGGTGACACCGGTGTCCTCGGCGTCACCGGCACCATCGAGGCCAGACAGGTCGACGTCAGCGCCAAGATCACCGGACGCATCGTCGAGCTGGCAGTACGGGAAGGCCAGACGGTGACCCATGGCCAGCTCATCGCGCGTCTCGACACCGAGACGCTGGCGGCCGACGTCCGGCGCGCCGAAGCCGCGCTGCGAACGGCCGAGGCCCAGCTGGCCGACCTGCGCGCCGGCTCGCGGAGCCAGGAGATCGAGCAGGCCCGCGCCAATCTCCGCAACACCGTGGCCACGCGCGTCTGGACCGAGCGCGAGCTCGAGCGGACGCGCGCGCTCCACGGCCGCGAGCTCGTCGCCCTGCAGGAAGTGGAGCGGGCGCGCCAGGCCTACGACGTGGCCGCCGCCAACGAAGTCTCGGCCCGGCAACGGCTGGATCTCGTGGAAGCGGGTCCGCGACCGCACGAGATCGAGGCCGCTCGCGCGCGGATGGAGGAAGCGACGGCGGCGCTGGCCATGGCGCGCACCCGCCTGGACGAGGCGCGTCTTTCGTCGCCCATCAGCGGCCTCGTGCTCCACAAGAACGTCGAGGCTGGTGAAACCGTCAATCCCGGTGTGTCGCTGGTGACGTTGATGGACCCACGCGACATGTGGCTGCGCGCGTACGTTCCCGAGACTGACATCGGCCGCGTGAAGATCGGCCAGGTGGCCACGATCGCCGTCGATGCGTTCCCGGGCCGCCGCTTCGAGGGCGCGATCAGCGAGATCGGCTCGGGGGCGGAGTACACCCCGCGCAACGTGCAGACGAAGAAGGAGCGCGTGAACCTGGTCTTCCGCATCAAGATCGCCGTCAAGAATCCCGATGGGGTCCTCAAGCCCGGAATGCCCGCCGACGCCGAGATCACGCCCTGAGGTGTGGCGGAACAGAGGAGCGCGTCATGCAGAGACGTCTCGGAGGTTTCCTCGGTCTGGCGCTGGCCGGCGTGTTGCTGATCGGCGCGCCCGTCACCGGGCTCGCCGCCGATTCGCGGGAGTCGACTGGGCGCCCGACCAGACCTCAGGATGGCGACTACACGGCCGCGATGAAGGCCATCGACTCCGACAACTTCGCGGCGGCCATTCCTCTGCTTGAAGCCGTCGTCGCCCGCGATGGCACGAATGCCGATGCGTACAACTCGCTGGCGTTCGCCATCCGCAAGAGCGGCGATCCGGCGCGAGCGATCCCGATCTATCAGAAGGCCCTGGCCATCGATCCCAAGCATCGAGCCGCTCACGAGTACATCGGGGAAGCCTACCTGGCGCTGAACGACGTGGCCAAGGCCAGGGAGCACCTGGCGACGCTCGATCGGTTGTGCTTCCTGCCGTGCTCGCAGTATCGCGACCTCAAGAAGGCGATCGAGACGTATCAGGCGAGGGGGCGCTGACCGATCTCGATCCCGCGGTCATCACCCGCGGCCTCACCAAGCGGTTCGGCAACCTGGTGGCCGTTGATCACCTCGATCTGGTGGTCAAGACGGGGGAGCTCTACGGGTTTCTCGGCCCCAACGGCGCCGGGAAGTCGACGACGCTCCGGATGCTCACCGGCATCATGGAGCCGACGGAGGGCGAGGGCGCGGTCCTCGGCATCGACCTCCGGCGCGATCCCGAGCGCGTGAAATCGTCGATCGGTTACATGTCCCAGCGCTTCTCGCTCTACGACGACCTCACGGTGGACGAGAACCTGACGTTCTACGCGCGGGTCTACATGGTGCCCCGCGGCGAGCGGGCCGGACGCATCGAGCAGATGATCCGGTTGGCCGGGCTCGGTGGACGCGAGCGCCAGCTGGCCGGGCACCTCTCAGGCGGATTCCGCCAGCGCCTGGCGCTGGTGTGCGCGCTCGTGCACCGACCGCGGCTGGTGTTCCTCGACGAGCCGACGGCGGGCGTCGATCCGGTGTCGCGCCGTACGTTCTGGGCGCTCATCCGGCGCCTGGCCGACGAGGGAACGACGGTGCTGGTGACGACGCATTACATGGACGAGGCGGAGCTCTGCGACAGCCTCGGCTTCATCTATCAGGGCCGTCTCATCGCCGCGGGCAGTCCCGAGCGCATCAAGAAGGACACGTTCGGCCGGGCGGTCATCGAGCTGGAAGCTCCGGCACTCCGCGAGGCGGCCGACGCCCTGGCCGACGCGGACGCGGTCGAGGAGGTCGTGCGCGTGGGCGGACGCTTGCGACTCATCGTCGCCCCGGGCGGCCCCGACGCCGAGGGGGTCCGACGGCTGCTCGCCGACCGCGGATTCGCGGTGACGTGGGCGCGCGAAGTGGAGCCGTCGGTCGAGGACCTGTTCGTCTCGTTCGTGGACAAGGAGCGGAAGACGCGCGTGCGCGACCAGCTCCGCGCGCTACGCGAGGGGTGACGTGACCAGTCGGCTATGGGGGATCATCGCCGTGGTAGTGCGAGCGGAGGCGCCAGGCGGCCGCCGCCGGCGACGAGGCGAGCCGACAATACGGGTACCGCGATGAGCAGCCGGCTATGGGGGATCATCGCCAAGGAATTCATCCAGCTCTGGCGTGATCGGCTGGCCCTGACGCTGGCGCTGTTCGTCCCGGTCGCCATGCTCTTCATCTTCGGGTGGGCGATCAACACCGACGTCAAGCACGTGCCGACCGCCGTCTTCGATCAGTCGGGCGGTGTCGAGGCCCGCACCCTGCTGGAGGCGTTCACCAACAGTCAGTACTTCGACATCACCCACCAGGCCCGCAGCCACCGGGAGCTGACGCAGATGATCGACGGCGGCACGGCCAAGGTCGGGATCGTGATCCCACCCGACTTCGCCCGCCAGCTCGCGCGCCGCGACGTCAGCGTCCAGGTCATCGTCGACGCCTCCGATCCCCAGGTGGCGACGTCGGCGATGAATGCGGCGGCCGCCATCGGCGCCCAGCGCTCGCTTCAGATCCTCACCCAGACGGTGGAGGGAACGGTGCTCCGTCGCGGTGGCGCGCCAGTGGACGTGCGGGTGCGCGCCTGGTACAACCCCGACCTCGTCTCGGCCATCTTCATCGTCCCCGGCCTCATCGGCGCCCTGCTCATGCAGACGACGGTGAGCGTCATGGCGATCACGGTCGTCCGCGAGCGTGAGAAGGGAACGCTGGAAGCCCTGGTCGTGAGCCCGATCCGCCGCTGGGAGCTCCTGCTTGGCAAGATCGTGCCGAACCTGCTCGTCGCCTACGGCCAGATGACGATGGCCCTCGTGGTGGCCCACGTCGTCTTCGACGTGCCGATCCGCGGCAGCCTGCCGCTGCTCTACGGGGTCTCGGCCATCTTCATCGTCCCCGGCCTCATCGGCGCCCTGCTCATGCAGACGACGGTGAGCGTCATGGCGATCACGGTCGTCCGCGAGCGTGAGAAGGGAACGCTGGAAGCCCTGGTCGTGAGCCCGATCCGCCGCTGGGAGCTCCTGCTTGGCAAGATCGTGCCGAACCTGCTCGTCGCCTACGGCCAGATGACGATGGCCCTCGTGGTGGCCCACGTCGTCTTCGACGTGCCGATCCGCGGCAGCCTGCCGCTGCTCTACGGGCTGTCGGCCATCTTCATGTTCGGCACGCTCGGCATCGGCATCTTCGTCTCGGCGGCCTCGCGCACTGTGCCGCAGGCGATGCAGCTCTCGTTTCTCACGTTCCTCCCGTCGATTTACCTGTCCGGCCTGCTCTTCCCAATCGAGGGCATGCCACCGGGAGCGCAGGTTCTCGCGAGCGCGATTCCGCTGACGTATTATCTGCGTGTGGTGCGAGGCATCGTGCTGAAGGGGATCGGGCTCGACTATCTCTGGCCCCAGGTGCTGCCGCTCCTGGCCTTCGGCGCCGTCGTCTTCACCCTCTCGATCCTCCGCTTCCGCAAGCAGCTCGAGTGAGGCCGATGAGCGGGCTCGAGCACCTGTCGGGGGATGTCCTCCGCCGTGAGCAGGAACGGACTCTGGCCTCGCCGCGCCTGCGCTACAGCCTGCTCGCCCGCGCGCTGTTCCTCGGCATGGATCTGGTCTACGGTCGCCGCCGTACGTTGTCGAAGTTCAAAGTGCTGGAGCTGATCGCGCGCGTCCCCTACCAGGCGTGGGAGCAGGTGGCCTACGTGGCGATGACCCACACGTCGCGGGCGCCCGACTTCGCGCGCCGGATCTTCGATCGCGTGCGGGAGAGCCGCCACCAGCAGGACAACGAGCAGTGGCACCTCCTCATCCTCGAGGACCTGATCGCCCAGCGCGGAGTCCGTGAGGGCTTCGTGAAGTTCTGGCTGCTGCCCCAGCTGGTGGCCTTCGTCTACTATCAGATCGTCTGGCTGCTCTACGTCGTGCGCCCCGCCCGCGCCTACCTCCTCAACGCCGAATTCGAAGATCACGCCGAGCACGAGTACATGGAGTTCGTGCGGGATTGCCCCGAGCTGGAGCGCGAGCCGTTCGAGAGCGTGGTCACCGCCGATTACGGGCGGTTCGAATCGCTGGCCGACGTGTTCCGTCAGATCGGATACGACGAGCGCGTGCACAAGGAGGAATCCCTGAACTGGATGACGCAACCGAGGTTCGCATGAAGGTCGTGGTGGTCGTGCTCGCCCTGCTGCTCGCCGTTCCCGCGATGGCGCCGGCGACGCCACTCGCCCACCGCGAGGTCCTGCCCAACGGCATCGTGCTGCTGGTCGCCGAGCGGCCAGCCATCCCGATCATCGCCGTGCGCGTGTCTCATCGGGCTGGCGCGGTCTTCGATCCACCCGACCACGCGGGCCTGGCGAACCTGACCGGCGCCGTGATCACCCGCGGCACCGCCAAGCGCTCCGGGCCCGAGCTCGATACCGCCATCGAGTTCGTGGGCGGCCATCTCGAGGCGGGCGCCGGTCGCGACGGGCTCAGTGAGTCGCTGTCGGTCCTGAAGCGCGATCTCGCTCTGGGGCTCGATCTCCTCCAGGAGGTCGTCCTCACGCCGGCGTTTCCAGACGCGGAGGTGAAGCGCAAGATCGGCGAGATCCAGGCCGCCATTCAGCGTTCCGAGGAGAGCCCCGAGACGGTCGCCTCACGGGCGCTGGCGCGATTGACGTTCCCCGGTCATCCCTACGGCAGGCCGGTCGAGGGGACGAAGGACTCGGTGGGCAAGCTCACGCGCGATGACGTCGTTCAGTTCTACCGGACCTACGTGCGCCCGGACACCACGGTGATCGCCGTCGTGGGCGCCATCACGGTGGACGAGGCCCGCCGCGAGGTGATGACCCGGTTCGGGTCGTGGCCGCGGCCAGCCGCTCCCCCGCAGCCGCTGCCGGGTCCGCCGACGCCGGCACCGGCGGCCAGCGAGACGATCAAGAAGGAGCTCACCCAGGCGACGATCCTCCTCGGGCGCCAGGCCGTCAATCAGCGCAACCCCGACTACTTCCCGCTGACCGTCGCGTCCTACATCCTGGGCGGCGGCTCGGCCTCACGGCTGTACTCGCGCGTGCGCGAGGAGGGTGGGCTCGCCTATGCCGTCTACAGCTATCTGGCGCCCGGCCGCTACGGCGCCTCCTTCGTCGGCTCGGCGCAGACCCGCGCCGCCGAGGTGGCGAAGGTCGGCGACATCATGCGTGAGGAGCTGGGGCGCATGACCCGCGAGCGCGTGACCGACCGGGAGCTGTCGCTGGCCAAGGCCTACCTGATCGGCAGCTTCCCGCTTCGTCTCGACACCTCGGCCAAGGTCGCCGACTTCCTGATCGCCATCGAGGAGCTGGGGCTCGGCCTCGATTACGCCGACCGCTATCGCGAGCGTATCGGCCGCGT
>MNEG01000018.1 GCA_001917585.1 Candidatus Rokubacteria bacterium 13_1_40CM_68_15 | reverse complement strand
GGATCACCCGACGCATGATCTTGGCCGAGCGCGTCTTCGGCAGGTCACGCGCGAACAGCACGCGCTCCGGCTTGAGAGCCTTGCCCATCTCGTGGGCCACGCGCTCGGAAAGCTCAGCGCGTAACGGGTCGGACGGCTGGCGGCCAGGTTTGAGGACGACGAAGCAGACGACGGCTTCGCCTTTGACCTCGTGCGGCACGCCGATGACGCCGGCCTCGGCAACGGCGGCATGACCGACCAGAATCGACTCCACCTCCGCGGGCCCCAGACGCTTTCCGGCGATCTTCAGCGTGTCATCCGAGCGGCCCTGCAGGAACCAGAAGCCGTCGTCGTCGATCACGGCCCAGTCCCCGTGCACCCACACGCCAGGCCAGCGTGACCAGTACGTCTCCTCGTACCGCGCAGGATCGCGCCAGAAGCCCTGCGTCATCCCCGGCCACGGCTTCGTCACCACGAGCTCGCCGACCTGGCCGCGCACGGAGCGACCGTCATCGCCAAAGACGTCGGCGGCCATTCCCGGGATCGGCCCCGTGAACGAGCACGGCTTGAGCGGCGCGATCGGGAAGCAGCCCAGAATTCCGCCCGAGATCTCGGTGCCGCCCGTGTAATTGATGATGGGCAGACGTGAGCGCCCGACCTGCTCGAACAGCCAGCGATAGGGCTCGGGATTCCACGGCTCACCCGTGGACCCCAGGATGCGCAGCGACGAGAGGTCGTGGCCGCGCGGATGGTCGGCGCCGTGAGGCATGAGCGCGCGCACGGCCGTGGGCGACAGTCCCATGACCGTGATGCGATGGCGCTCGACGAGGCCCCACAGCCGGTCGGGCTTGGGGAAATCGGGCACGCCTTCGAAGAGCACGCCGGTGGCGCCGTGCACGAGCGCCGCCGTGATGGCCATCGGCCCCATCAACCAGCCGAGGTCGGTGAGCCAGAAGAGACGATCGTCGCGGCCCACGTCCATACAGTAGGCAAAGTCGTGGGCGCACTTGATCAGGAAGCCGCCGTGAGTCAGGACGGCGCCCTTGGGCCGGCCCGTCGTCCCCGACGTATAGATGATGAGGCAGGGACGATCGGCATCCACCGGGACGACGGGGCACGTGTCGGACACGGCCGCCACCGCCTCGTGCCACCAGCGATCGCGACCGACCGTCCACGGAAGATCCCGGCCGAGGCGGCGGTAGACGAGCACGGTCTTCACCGTCGGACACATGGCCACCGCCTCGTCCGCGGTCTCCTTCATCCGCACGACCTGGCCCCGACGCTGGAAGCCATCGGCGGTGATGAGCACCTTCGCCTCGCTGTCTTGCAGTCGCGAGGCGACCGCCTGGGAGCCGAAGCCGGAGAAGCACGGCGTGTAGATCGCCCCGATGCGCACGACCGCGAACGTCGCGACGGCCGCCTCCAGCGACATGGGCAAAAAGATGCCGACGCGATCGCCTTCTCCGACGCCGAGGCCTCGCAGCGCGTTGGCCAGGCGGCTCACCTCGCGGAGCAGCTCCCGGTACGTCACCTGGCGCGTCGAGCCGTCGTCACCCTCCCAGATCAGCGCGGGATGCTCCCCGCGCCCGCCGTCGACGTGTCGATCCACGCAGCAGTCGGTGAAGTTCATCAGGCCGCCGGGAAACCACACCGGCCACGCCGGGCCGCGCGCATCGTCGAGCACGCGCCGGGGCGCACGCAGCCAGCGCACACCCAGATCTTCGACGGCAGCGCTCCAGTACCACTCGGGATCGGCCACCGAGCGGCGCTGCAGCTCGGAGAGCGACGCGATCGAGTGGGCACGGAGAAAGCCGGCGATGCGCGAGCGCTCGGCCACGTCGGGGCGCGGGCGCCAGATGATGTCGTCAGCAGTCATGGATCACCTCGAATGATCAGCGGGGACCGCGACCGAGCGGGGAGAACGTCGTGCGGCGCACACCGGGCGGACTCTGCACGCGGATCGTGACCGTCAGCTCGTACACCGCGGCCGCCGCCGGCTCGGGGTTGAACACGCCGATCCAGAGGTCGCCGTAGTTGCGGCCGAGCCCGGGCAGCGTGGTCCCGCTCGGATTGAGCCGCCGGGGCGGCGAGTGCAGGAGCTGATCCGTCCGCACCTGAAGCGACCAGGCGTGGTCCGACCCTTCGCCGGCGCGCGTGAGCCGGAGCTCGACGTCACGCGGGGTGCGCAGCTCGACGCCGCGCAAGCAGAAGAACCGCGCCGTCAGGGGCGCGATCGTGAGCGCGAAGCGGCGCTCGCCGGCGCGGTGCTGGGCCTCCGTCAGCTCCTGCCGCGCCTCGCCGGAGTCTCCGACCGTCGCGCTCGGGCGCGTCACGACCGACGTGGACTCCTCGCGCTCGGTCACCGTGGCATCCGCCCACGGCCCGGGCATGGGAATGGCGGCCACCATCACCTCGCGGACGAAGTCGGCGTAGGTCTCGCGCAGGCGCCCCCGGCCGACGAGCAGCCCGTAGAGCGCGTTGTCGAGCGCCGCCGGGTCGCCCGATCCGACGGCGGCTGCCGCCTGGTCCACCGCGGTCCTGACGAAGCTCGGCGACTGGTCCTCGACGTGCTCGAGCAGGGCGAAGTAACCGGCGCAGAGCAGGCCGCCGTCGTGGTTCGGGCTTTCCCGAAGCTGTACGCCGAGCAGGTGGGGATGACGGGTCACGGCCGCGCGCACCGCATGCGCCTGCGCCATGCTCGACGCCTTCCACGCCTGCCAGGCTTCCAGGAGCGACACCCACCACCGCACCCCCTGGGCCCGCGCATCGACGGGCACTGGCGGCGGCGGCTCGGGCACGACCGGCACCCGGCGTGGCCGCTCGGCGCGGGGCGGCTCCGGCTCTCGCGGCGGCGGAGGCACCGCGATTCTCGGCGCCTCGCGCTCGGCGCCCACGACGAGGCGGCCTCGCGTGGCGGCGGCCACCAGCGGCCGACCGAACGCACGGCTGACGCCCGACTCGAGCTGACCCCACCGCTGGTCGTCGAGATGTTCGCGCCCCGTCACCAGCGTGAGGAGGTCGGCGAACGGAAGCATCGCCTGGTCGACCTGCTTGACCGTGTATCCCCGCTGCTCGGCGACGGCGCGCGACAGCGTCAACCGGAGCTCGCTGGCCTTGGCCTGGCACTCGAGCAGCGGACGGAATGCCGGGTCGTCGCGGTGCCCGATTCCGAGGACGCGATTGAGCACGCCGAGCGCGCGTTGCACGGCGCCCTCGACGGCGCTGATCTCGGCCTCGTCCGGAACTCCCGGCTGCGCTGCCTTCCACGCGACCTCGTACAGGCGCTGCTGGTCCTGGAAGCCCTTCAGCTCGTGCAGGCCGCGATCGATGTAATCGACGCCGTCGAGCCGGCCGGCCACGTGGCGCGTGGTCTCGGAGACGAAGATCTGGCCGGGACCGGCCGTCGCGCAGACCCGCGCGGCCAGGTTGACCGTGCTGCCGAAGAAGTCGCCGCCCTCGTAGATCGGCTCTCCGGTGTTGATGCCGATGCCGACCGCGATCCGCGTGCCGCTCTCGGCCTGCGTTCGCTCGGCGATCGCGCGCTGGATGGCGGCCGCGCACAGGACGGCTCCGCGCGCCGTGGTGAACGCGACCATGAAGCTGTCGCCCTGGGTCTTCACGACCTTCCCGGAGAAGGCCCCGATGTGACGGCGCACGATCTCGTTGTGCTCCTGGAGGACCTGGAAGGCGGCCTCGTCGCCGTACTGGTCGGTGTACTCCGTGAAGCCCCGAATATCGCTGAAGAGGATGGTGACGGTCGAGCCCATCGGGGGAGAGCCAGGGGCGCCCGGCACACTACTCACATCATAGAACATACCGCAGAAGCACGGAGTTACAGTACACCGATGGCCGGCCTCCCCCGGGGCCTCGGCGCCCTCGCCCACCGCGACTTCCGGCTGTTCATCGCGGGTCAGCTGGTCTCGCTCGTCGGAACCTGGATGCAGAGCGTCGGGCAGGCCTGGCTCGTACTGGAGCTGACGAACTCGCCCTTCCGTCTCGGGATGATCGGCACGCTTCAGTTCGGGCCGATGCTCCTCTTCTCGTTCGCCGCCGGCGCCATCAGCGACCGCGTCCGCAAGCGTCGGATGATCATCGCCACGCAAACCGTGCTCATGCTGCAGGCGCTGGCGCTGGCGGTGCTCGTGGCGAGCGGTCGCGTCGAGTACTGGCACGTCGCGATCCTCGCCACCGTCTACGGCATCGCCAATACGTTCGACATGCCGGCGCGTCAGGCGTTCGTCGCCGATCTCGTGGGCAAGGCCGATCTCATGAACGCCATCGCGCTGAACTCGGCGATGTTCAACGGTGCCCGGGTGATCGGACCCGCGGCGGCCGGCCTCCTGGTGGCGCGCTGGGGCGCGGCGGCCGCGTTCTTCGTCAATGCGGCGAGCTTCGTGGCCGTGATCGTGGCGCTGTTCGCCGTGCGCAACGACGGCCTTCCCCGCCCGCGGAAGGCGAAGAGCCTCATCGGTGAGATCGCTGAAGGCGTCCGTTACGCCGTGGGAACGCCGCGGGTCGCGCTCGTCTTCGGCCTGCTGCTGACGGTGAGCCTCTTCGTGCTCAACTACAACGTCTTCGTCCCACTCATCGCGCGCGACGTCCTTGGCGAAGGCGCCCACGGCTTCGGCCTGCTCATGGCCGCGCTCGGCGCAGGCGCCGTCACCGGCGCCGTCATCATGGCGTGGTTCAGTCAGCCGTGGCCGTCGCTGCCGATGGTCATCGTGCCGGCGCTCATCCTCTCGATCGGCACCATGGCGCTCGCCGCCGCCCACCACTTCGCCTCGACCGCGGGCCTCCTCGGCGTGATCGGTCTGGCCCAGATCCTGTTCATGACGAGCTGTAACACGACGGTGCAGATCGCCGTGCCCGATGAGCTGCGGGGCCGACTGATGAGCCTCTACGCGATGGTCTTCGTCGGGATGACGCCGATCGGATCGTTCCTGGTCGGCACGATCGCCGAGCGCGCCGGTGTGGCCACCGCCTGCGTCGCCGGCGGGGGCGCCGGTCTCGTCAGCATCCTCGCCCTCACCGTCGCGGCGCGCCGCCACCGCGGATGAACGATTCGAGCGGGCCGGCCACGCGCAAGACCTCATTGACGGCGAAGACACCGCGCCGGATGACGACGACGAAGAGATCTCCCGCGATCCCGGCGCGGCGTGTCTCGGGCGTCACGGGCGCCAGCGCCAGGCCGCGCGGAACGTCGCCCTCGGTGAACCGGGCCAGCTCGAGCGTCTGACCGTCCGCTGTCACCACGACCACCGCGGCGGCCTGACGATTGGCGACGATGGCGTAGCCGGACGGGGCGGCGACGAGACCTGCTGCCAGCGGGCCCCGCAAGACGAGCTGGGCGCCGTTCTGCGGACTCACGGCCCAGATCTCGCCCGGTCCTTGTTGCCAGGGCGCCTCGGCGCCGACGTCGGCGCCGATCCACACGCGGTCGGCGGCGTCCACCGCGAGCGTGCGCGGCCGCATCATCTCGGCAAATCGGCGCTGCACCACGCGACCGGACGCGTCGAGCTTGACGACGGCTCCCTGCTCGCGATCGGCCACGTAGATGTTGCCGCTTCCATCCACGGCGACGCCTTCCGGCTGCCGAAGCAGCGGCATCTCGCCCCGCGACGGTGTGCCACCCGCGAGAAGCTCGGCGGCACCGTCGCGGAGCCGATAGAGCACGCCGATCTTGCGCTCGCGATCGAAGGTCGTCACCAGCAGGTCCTGACCGCGGGCGGCTCCCACCTGCGGGTTCGGCAGCGGAGGCCCGTAGAAGTAGCGCGCCTCGGTGGCCGGCGTCATGCGCACGCCGCCGACGGGAATCCGGTACAGGGGAAAGAGATCCTCGACTTCCCCGGCGGTGAAGCGGCGTCCGGTCCGGGCGAGATAGAGCACACCGGCGCCGTCGACGACCAGTGTGGAGGACGAGGGCAAGCCGCCCGGCTGAGCGAAGCCGTCGCCGGTGACGTAAACGCTCGCCGTGAAGCCGGGTGGCAGGAGCACCTCACCGCAGACCGGTGCGGCGATCGCGACCAGCGCCGCAACGACCCCGATCACGAACACGACGTTCAGCCGGTGCGGCCGGCGAGGTTGGCGACGGCCAGGACGAGCTCGGCGGGATCGGTCGGCTTGGCCAGGTGCAGATTGAAGCCGGCGCCGAGCGTGCGCTTGCGGTCCTCGGGGCGTCCGTAGGCCGTCAACGCGAGGGCGGGAAGTCGGCTCGAGCCTCCTCGCTCCCGCGTACGAATGCGGTGCAGCAGGCTATAGCCGTCTTCGCCGGGCATCTCGATGTCCGAGACCAGCACGTCGGCCGGCCAGGAGCCGAGGATCTCCAGGGCGGCGGCGGCCGAGACGGCCGACTTCACCTGGGCCCCGCTGTTGGTCAGCATTACGGTGGTGAGATCGAGGCCGTCGGCGTCGTCGTCCACCAGCAGGACGCGAACGCCCTGCAGCGGGAGCGTCGCCGCGTTCGCTGCGGCTTCCGCCGTCTCGACCGACGAGCCGACCATGGCCACGGGCAGCTCGACCACGAAGGTAGCCCCACGACCCGGGCCGTCGCTGGCCGCCCGCACGTGCCCGCCATGGAGGTCGACGAGGTGCCGGACCAGCGCCAGTCCGAGGCCGAGGCCTCCGTGAGGCCGCGTCGTCGTGCTATCGCCCTGGCGGAACCGGTCGAAGATGTAGGGCAGGATGTCCGACCGGATGCCCTCGCCGTTGTCACTCACCACGATCTCGACGTGGGAATCGACTTTTCGCAGCTGAACCTGGATCCGGCCGGCGCGGGGCGTGAACTTGATCGCGTTGATGAGCAGGTTCCAGACCACCTGCCGAAGACGGTCGGCCGCGCCCACGACCGGCCCGGCGTCGGGATCGAGGATGGTCTCGATCTTGAGTCCCTTGGCAGCGGCCGCCGGGTTCACGGCGTCGAGTGCCGATTCGATCACCGATTTCAGATCGAGCGGCTGCACGTCGAGCCGCATCTTGCCGGTGATGATGCGGGAGACGTCGAGCAAATCCTCGACGAGCTGCACTTGCGCGGTGGCGTTGCGGAGGATCGCCTCGATCGCGCGCCGGGTCGTGCTCGCGTCGATGCCCGCGCTCTGGAGCATCCGGGCCCAGCCAAAGATCGCGTTGAGCGGCGTTCGAAGCTCGTGAGAGAGGACGGCCAGGAATTGATCCTTGCTGCGGTTGAGCTCTTCCGCCTCCTCCCGCGCGCGCTGCTCGCTGCGGAGGAGCGCCCCGCGCTCGGCGTCGGCGCGCTTCCGTTCGCTCACGTCGCGTGCGATCTTCGAGGCACCGATGACCCGGCCCCGGGAGTCCCGCAGGGGCGACACGGTCAAGGAGACGTCGATGCGCTCGCCGCCCTTGCGCACGCGAACGGTGTCGAAGTGGTCGAGGGTCTCGCCCTTCACGATACGAGCGAGCACGTCGTCCTCCTCGGGCCACCGCTCGCGGGGGATGATCAAGGTGATGCGCTGGCCGACGGCTTCCGCCGCCTTCCAGCCGAACATCGCCTCGGCCGCGCGGTTCCACGACGTGACCACGCCGTCCAGCGTCTTGCTCACGATCGCGTCGTCGGACGAGTCGACGATGGCCGCCAGCCGGGCGCGCGCCTCGTCGGCGCGCCGGCGCTCGGTGATATCGCGGGCGATCTTCGAGGCCCCGATGATCTCGCCCCTGACGTTCCTGATCGGGGAAACCGTGAGTGAGACCTCGAAGCGACTGCCGTCCTTCCGCATTCGCACCGTCTCGAAGTGCTCGAGCTTCTCGCCCTGCCGAAGGCGGGCGAGGACGTCTTCCTCTTCGCTCAGACCCTCGGGCGGGATGACGATCGAGATGGGCCGGCCGACCGCCTCAGCGGCCGTCCAGCCGAAGATCCGCTCCGCCGCCCGGTTCCACGATGTGATGATGCCGTCCAGCGTCTTGCTGACGATGGCGTCGTCCGACGAGTCAACGATCGCCGCCGCCCAGGCAGCCCTGTCCTCGTCGGATTGAAATGGTGCCGTCATCGTGACTCCCCGAATCCTCAGCGACGCCCTGCGCACGAGACAACGAATCCAATGCATCAAAGTCGGGCAGAACAGGCGTCATGGTACCAAAGAGCGCGAGGCCGGGGCGGGGCGAATGCGGACGGTAGGAAAACATTTTCACATCGACCGGCACGCCGAATTCGCTACACCTCGGGGCGGGCGAGATCGGCCACCATCGCACAGAACACTTGAACGTCCACCGGCTTCGACAGGAATCCGTCGAAGCCGAGGGCGAGGACTCGTGAGCTGTCACGCGCCGTATACGTGCTGGACAATCCGAGAATCCGGCGCGTCCGACCGTCCTCGTTCGAGCAGGCTCGCGCTTGATGCAGGAGCCAGACGCCATCCTCGGCCGCGACGCCCGGATCGCAGACCACCACCGCCGGCGCCGCCGAGTGCAGGAGGCCGACGGCTTCGCGCGCGCAGCTCACCGCCCTGACGTCCGCGCCGTACATCGAGAGGAGCGCCGTCAGGACCGCGCGGTCATCGCTGTTGGCTTCGACCAGGACCACGCTCACGCCACTCAGAACTTCGTCGGGAAGCCACCGCTGGTCCATGGCCGGTTGCCGGCGGCAACAGTGCAATGGACGCGCCACGGCGCATGTTCGACGGCGATTCCATCGCGTGCTGCACCCTGGCAACTCCGAGCGGATGGCACGTTAACGTGGTGTTCGCTTTCTGGACACCCGCGCCACGCCATGACGTCGGCCACGGGACGTGAGCGCGGACCCGTCGACATCGGAAGGTGTGCCCGCCGGCCGGACGTTACTCCGGCGGCTATCCGTGGCGACGGTGCGAGGGCCGCTGCTGCCACCTCGCCTTGTTACGCTGGCCGCGTCGCCGCGGCTTCACCCGTCAGTGACGCGACGGGCACGCGGTCATCATACGCCCTATCGGCTTGCGGCTGCGCGCGCGAGCACGGCCACGACGCCGCCCCCGGGCGGTCCCTGGTGCTCGGCACCGGCCGACACGTAGCACATCGTGTCGCCGGTCACCGACGCCACCACGGCGTTCACGGCGCCGCGGATGTGGCGTGTGGCGTTGATGTCCGAGTCCTCGAACATCACGTGCCGGCGCCCGCGCGTCGAGCCCGAGAGATCGGGCTCGCATTTTGCGAACACGTTGATCAGGCGCTCCCGATCGGCGGCGGCGAGCTCGCACTCGACGGCGAGGCCGGCCCGGCGCAGCGCCTCGCGGACGGCGGTGGCGTCGATGGCATCCTTCATGACCGCGTGGGCCATGATCAGCCCGCTGGTGGAGCGCGCGGCGTTGCCGAGGACGATGACCTCGCAGTTCATCAGCTCCACACCCGACGAGGTCGAGGCGACCTCGGAGAAGATCGAGAAGTCGTGCCCGATCACCGCGTCGGTGAGCGTCCCGCCATCGAGCTTGTCCGCCGCGACACCGATACCGAGCGCCGCGGCGGCCCGCCCGTACGCCATCGACTTGTAGGTGTCCGTCGTGACGACCGACTTGCCGCGACGCCGCGCCTCGTTCACGCGCTCCGTGGTGAGCGCGCCGGTCTTGATCTGGACGAAGTGGAGGTCGGCGGGCGAATCGATCCCGGCGTCCTTGATGGCCGCGCGCACGCCCTCGGCCGCCACCCGGGCATGAATCGCCGTGCCGAATTCCTCGGGGAGCAGGTCGCGGGTGTAGCCGGTGCCGACGGCGAAGCGCTTCTGACCGCTCGGCGCGCCGCGGTCGGGCTCGCGCGTGAAGATGGTCGCGTGCGGGCTCATCAGGCCCTCGGTCCCGCCCGACCAGATGATCGGCACGCGCCGGGCGATGGCCGCGACCTTCTGGCCCGAGCGCTCGGCGAGCAGGATCTGGAACGAGAGCGTGGCGAGCGCGCGCGTGTAGTCGTTGACGCCGCCGTTGCCTTCCGTCTTCCCGAGGATGGCGACCACGTGCTCGGCGCTGAACGCGGCCGCATCGAGGAGTCGCGCGGCTTCACTGACGTCGTCGGGAGCGCGCATGCCGACCTTGAACGCCTGAGCGTACATACCTCGATCCTCCTCAGTGACGATGTTCGCGCGCGAGTGCCTCGAGCGCGCGGTCGAAACAGACGCGCGGCGGCCTGACGAGGCCGGCACCGATCTGACCGATCCCCGCCTCGCGGTGGGCCATGCCGGTGTTGATCTGAGGCAGGATACCGGTCTGGGCCACCAGCCGCACGTCGATCCCCGTCGGCGTCCCGCGGAAGTCCAGCGCGGGGATCCGGTACGCAGGGTTTTCGGCGAGCGTGATCTCGTACATCAAGCGCGTGTACCGGAGCGCCTCGGCCGCTGTGCCCCCCACGAACTGCACGATGGCGGGAGCGCCGCCCATCGCGAAGCCGCCGAGGCCCGCCGTCTCGGTGATCGCGCTATCGCCGATGTCGGGGTTGGCGTCGGCGGGACCATAGCCCGGGAAGAAGAGTCCTTGCGGTATCTCAGCCGGGCCCGAGAACCACTGGTCTGGGAGTCCACTCACACGGATGCCGAAGTCGGTGCCGTTGCGCGCCATGGTGGTGACCAGAGTCGAGTCGGGCACGCCGTGGGCGGCGTCGAGCGCCGCCTTGCACGCCGCCATCGAGACGTTCAGGAAGAAGTGCTCGTTGCCGCCCGTGAAGGTCAGGATCCGTGCGCGCTCACGGGCGGCGAGATCGAGCGCGGCAATCTCCGGCGCGAGCGCCTTGATGAGGAGCGCCGAGGCGGCGCGGTTGCGATTGTGACACTCATCGCCCATCTGGACGGCCTGCCCGATGAGCGCGCGCAGGTCGATGCCGCCGAGACGACGCACCGCTTCGCCGAGCGCGGGGCCGAGCACGTCCCTGAACCACCGCAGCCGATCGATGACCTCGGGAGCATAGGCGCCGTACCGAAGGACCTTGCCGAGGCCTTCGTTCAATGTCGCGTAGGCGCGGTTGCCCGCGGCCCGATTCTCCACGACGAAGACGGGCATCGACGCGGTGGTCACACCGGCCATCGGCCCGACCGCGGCGTGGTGATGGCAGGGATCGAAGTCGGCGGCGCCCCGTGCCGCCCGTTGTTCCGCCTCCTCCCGCGTGGCGGCAAGGTCCTCGTACACGAGCGCGCCGGCGATGGCGCCGCGCAGCGGGCCGCTCATCCGCTCCCACGTGATCGGCGGTCCGGCGTGGAGGATCGTGTCCTGCGTCATCCCGGGGACGACTTCGATCGCGGGGCGAACGTCCACCAGCACTGGCTGAGCAGCGAGGAGTCGCTCGAGGGCGATGCGATTGGCGGCGTCCACGGCGTCACACCAGAGTGACGCGAGGCCGGTGGCGCTGGCCGGCGGCTGCCAGTCCACAGGCGTCACCGCCACGCCCTGAGCGGCCACGGCCGCGCGGAACAGGTCGGGCCCGGCGGTGATGACGTTGAGGGGGGCGCCGAGCAACACGTCAGCCAGCATGGCGGTCGCCTGCGATCTCTCGGGCGGTCAGCGCGGCGATGCGGTTGCTCGCACAGACGATGGCGCCGACCTTGCGGAGCGCGTCCTCCTGGGCGCCGAGCCCTTGCGGATCGTCGTCGGTGCCCACGACGTGAGCGACGACGCTCAGCTCGCGGCCGACGTGTCGCGCGTGCTCACGCGCGTCGACGAGCACGGGAGCGAGCGCGCCGGCCGGATCGGGATGAGCGCAGTCCCCGAGAATGACGTCGAGCAATATCACCGACGCTCGGGCATCGCTCGCCGCTTCCACGACGGCGGCGTGCCGGCGACTCGGATCGATGATGGGGTGTGGTCGGCCGCGCGTGTATTCCTCCGCACCGAAGTCGATGAAGCGCCCGCGGTCACCGATGAGGCGGCGCGCCTCTTCGCAGAGCGTGCCTCCTGCATAGAGGCCGACGATCGCGCCACCCGTGCCGGCCCGGGCGATGACCGCTGGGCGGGCCAAACCACGCCCGTCGCCGCCGCTGAGTCGAACGGCCGAGACAGCCGCCTCTTCCAGCGTGGCCACGGCGTCGATACCCTTCGGGACCGTGCCATCGTAGCCGAGCAGGCAGGCGACGGCGGGCTTTCCCATCCGGGCCGCGGCGGCGAGCACGCGATCGGCGACGTCCCGCGACGACGGCTTCGACACGATGACGGCGACGCCCGTGTCGTCGTCCGCCGCCAGCCACTCGAGCGCCTTCAGCGTGGTCACCCCGCCGACCGCGGCGTCGAGATCACGCCCGCCGGTGCCGATCGCGTGAGAGATTCCGGCGCCGAGACGGTGGACGAGGCTCGTGACCTCCTGGATGCCCGTGCCCGAGGCGCCGACGACACCGATGACACCACGGCGGACGCGGTTCGCGAACCCCAGCCCGACGCCGTTGACGATCGAGGTGCCGCACTCGGGCCCCATGACGACCAGGCCGAGTTCCCGCGCGCGACGCTTGAGCTGCACCTCGTCGGCCAACGCAACGCCGTCGCTGAAGAGGAACACGTGCAGGCCCGCCGACAGCGCCTGGTGAGCCTCGATCGCCGCGTAGGGGCCGGGCACCGCGATCAGGGCGAGATTCGCCGAGGCCGCGCGGCGTCGGGCGCTCACGATCGTTCGCGGCGCCACGTCCTCTCGAGAGACCGGGCTGGAATCCCGCGGCGCCGCGAGCAGCTGCTCGACGCGCGCGAGGGCGAGACGAAGGGCGTCCTCGCCCTTCGCCAGGACGGCGATGAGCAGATCGTCGGCCGCGGTGGTCGGCCCGTCGGCTGGCCACAGCTCCGACGCGAGCAGCATCGCGCGATTGGCCGGCGTGCCCATCACGACCGCGACGTCCATCACGCCGGGGATCTCGCGCGCCTGCTCGGCCACGCGCATGAGCGCGACGGAGTCGAAGTACGCGCTTCGCCGGATCGTCCAGCCGAGGTGACCCGCTGTCATGACCAGTGCGGGGGGATTCTACCGCCGCGCGGCGGCGATCAGCTCACGCAGCCGACCCGGGCCGAGCGGCATCTCGCGCACCCGCACCCCGAAAGGCGCGAGCGCGTCGTCCACGGCCTCGGCGAGCAGCGCCGGCCCGGGGATGGCTCCGGCCTCGCCGACACCCTTGACCCCCAATGGGTTGAGCGGCGATGGCGTCTCGGTGTGGACGATCTCGATCGACGGGACCTCCATCGCAGTGGGAATCAGGAAGTCCATGAACGTGGTCGTCAAGGGCTGGCCCTCGCCGTCGTAGACGATGCGCTCGTAGAGCGCGCCGCCAATGCCCTGCGCCACTCCGCCGCGGATCTGGCCCTCGACGATCGTCGGGTTGATCATTCGACCGCAGTCGTGGTGCACGACGTATTTGATGATCTTCACGTCTCCGGTGGCGAGGTCCACCTCGACGATCACCGCGTGACAGCCGCTGGCGAACGTGGCGTGCGGCGGCGCGTAGTAACCGTGCGCCTCGAGTCCCGGCTCCTCCCCGGGCGCGAGGACAGCGCCCGGCCGCGGCTTGACGAGCCGAAGCGCCGCATCGGTCGCCTCCTTGCCGTAAGCGTAACGGATCGGGTTGGCTACCGTCGCGAGCGCGCCGAGCGTCAGCGCCGCTGCCGGCGCACCGCGCACGCGGATGCTGCCGTCGATGACCTCGAGATCGTCCGGCGACGCCTCCAGCAGCTCGGCGGCGATCTTCAGGGCCTTCTGCCGGACCTTGCGCGCGGCGACGCCGACGGCGTTCCCGCTCGTGACGAGCGCGCGGCTGGCGAAGGTGCCGGCGCCCCAGTTGAATCGCCGCGTGTCGCCGGTGATCACGGTCACGTTGGTGGGATCGCAGCCGAGCGCGTCGGCGGCGATCTGGGCGAACGTGGTCGCGTGACCCTGGCCCTGGGTCGTGAGGCCGGTGGCGACCAGCACGCGGCCGCTCGGCTCCACGCGCACGTGGGCGCCCTCGTAGGGACCGATGCCGGTGCCCTCGACGTAGCAGGCCACGCCCAGGCCGAGGTGCCGTCCGTACCGGCGAGCGTCGGCCTGGCGAGCGCGAAACTCCCGGAAGCCGATCGTCTCGAGCGCCATCTCGAGCCCGCGCGGGTAGTCGCCGCTGTCGTAGCGCGTCGGCCCGCCGTCCTGGAAGGTGAGGCCGACGTCCCAGGGAAATTCGTCAGGCTGGATGAAGTTCCGGCGCCGCACCTCGACCGGCTCGAGCCCGAGCTCACGCGCGACGAGGCCGATGACCCGTTCCATCACGAAGGCACCGTGGGGACGTCCGGCACCGCGGTACGGCGTCACGATCGCCGTGTTCGTGTACACGACGTCGAAGTCGACGGCGTAATGGCGCAGCCGGTAGGGACCGGGCAGCTGGGTCGAGGTGATCAGCGGCACGATGATCCCGTACGGGGTGTAAGCGCCGGCGTCGTGGACGAACCGGTCGCGCAGGGCGAGGATCCGGCCGTCGCCATCGACGGCGACCTCGACCTCGTGGAGCTGCCCCCGCTCCTGGTTGGCGGCGATCAGGTGCTCGTGACGGTCCTCGATCCACTTCACCGGCCGGCCGAGCCGGATCGCCGCCAGCGGGACCAGGATCTCCTCGGGATAGAAGAGCATGATCTTGGTGCCGAAGCCGCCGCCGACGTCGGGCGCGATCACGTCGACCTTGAACTCGGGGAGCCCGAACATGCGCGCGAGGCCGTTCTTGATCGGCAGCGGCGCCTGGGTGGCGTCCCACACGCGGAGCGTGCCCGCGCGCGCGTCCCATTCCGCCACCACGCCACGCGTCTCGATCGGGCTCCCGCAGCTCCGCTCGATCCACAGCGTCTCGCGAAAAATCCGCGCGGCGCCGGCAAACACTGCGTCGGGATCGCCGACGCGCTGGGCCAGGCGCGCGGCGCGATTGCCGGGCACGTCGGCGTGGACCAGCGGCGCGCGCTCGGCCCGGGCCACGTCGAGGTTGGCGACGACGGGTAAGGCGTGCCACGTCACCTCGATGGCCTCGAGCGCGTCCTCCGCCACGTAGCGGCTCTCGGCGACCACCAGCGCGACCGGCTCGCCGACGTAACGGACCTCGTCGGCGGCCAGCGGCCGCGGCGTTCGAGGATGCGTCAGCGCCGGGTTGGGGATCAGCAGCGGCGTCGGCTGATCGAGCTCACCGAGGTCGGCTGCGGTGAGCACGAGCACGACACCCGGCAACCGGCGCGCCCTGGCGGCGTCGATCGAGACGATGCGCGCGTGAGCATGGGGGCTTCTCAGGACGGCGGCGTGGAGGGCCCCTGCCGGTTGGATGTCGTCGACGAAGGATCCCCGGCCCTGGAGCAGCCGGGGATCTTCATTCCGCGGGATACGGGCGCCGAGCGTCCGCGTCGTCATCGGTCGCCCGTGAGCTTACTCTTCGCCGATGTCCTCGTTCCAGATCTCGGGGTGGGCGGCGATGTACTTCGCGAGCATGTCGATGCACTCACGCGAGTTGAGGTCGATCACCTCGACCCCGTGCTCCCGCAGCCAGTCGATCCCGCCAGGGAAGTTCACGGACTCGCCGATGATCACCGTCCGGATGCGGAACTGCCGCACCAGCCCGCTGCAGTACCAGCAGGGCGCCAGCGTCGTGACCATGATCTTGTCGCCGTAGCTTCGCTGCCGTCCGGCGTTGCGGAAGGCGTCGGTCTCGCCGTGCACCGAGGGGTCGTTCTGCTGGACGCGTCGGTTGTGCCCTCGCCCGAGCAGCGTCCCCTGCGCGTCGAACAGCGCGCCGCCGATCGGGATACCCCCCTCGGCCAGCCCTTGGCGCGCCTCGGCGATGGCGACGTCGAGCATCGCGCGACGGTCGAGATCGATCCTCATTCTGTGCGCCCAGGATGATACGCCGGGTGGTCCGCGAGCGACGGCTGTTCTACGACCAAGGCCCCATAGCCAGGCTGGGGCGGTTCCCTATACTGACCGTGTGCTTGAAGTGTGCGGCCCAATGCCGGGCCCCCGGGTCGTCGGCATCGTCGACGACGATGCGTCGCTGCTGCGCGCGCTGCGGCGACTGCTTCAGGCGGTGGGCTTCACCGTCGAGACCTTCGGATCTGGGGAGGAGTTCCTTCGGTCCGTACGTCCTCCACCGAGCTGCCTCGTGCTCGATATCCACCTGGGCACGCTCACGGGCTTCGATCTGCACGAGTGGCTGCTCGCCTCCGGAGCGTCGGTGCCGACGGTATTCATCACGGGTCACGACGACGACGCGACACGAGAACGGGCACGGAAGGCCGGGGCGGTCGCGTACCTGTGCAAGCCGTTCGACGACCAGTCGCTGATCTCGGCCATCGAGCGGGCGCTCGCACGAGACTCCTTCTAGACTAGTTTGCCGGCCCCGCTGTGTAGCCCCGGTCGGCCATGCAGCGACGGTAGCGATCCTGGTCGATGGTATTGCGGGGTCCCTCGCGACCCGGTACGACCATGCTGGAATTGAGCAGGCAGCTCGCCGTGTCCTGCCCGAGCTCCTCCTTGGTCATCCCCGGCTTCATCCAGCCGTCGGAGGTCGAGGTGCAGCCGGCGAGCAGCGTGAGCCCGACCGCCGACGAGACAGCGAACACCGCGAGCGTCTTCATGGCCATCCTCCCGGCGTCGACCTCTAACCGATCCAGGCCATCCGGACCATGGGACCTTCGTCGTATGGCGCGAGCATGTGATCGCGTCGAAGAATCACCGCCGTGACACGCGATCGAGCGGTGAGGGCGCCCGGGCCACGGAAGGTCCCGTCGTGACCTGGCTTCAGCGCCACCGTCTGCGGCGCCTGCTCCACGCGTCGCTGTGGATCACCCCGGCCGCGTGTATGGCGGGCGCCCTTGTCATGGCCCCGCTCATCCGCCGCCTCGATGAGGCGACGCGGTGGTCCCTGTTCGGATTCGGGCCGGCGGGCGCGCGGGCGCTCACGGCCGCGTTCGCCACCACGACATTCACGTGCATCGTGTTC
>MNEG01000091.1 GCA_001917585.1 Candidatus Rokubacteria bacterium 13_1_40CM_68_15 | reverse complement strand
TGGGTACGGCCGTAAATCGCCATGATCTGATACTCGGACGACCCCATGTCGGCGGCAATCGACTTGCCCTTGAGGTCGGCGATCGACTTCACCCCGGAGTCGCCCGTGATCACGGCCAGGGCGTTGAGGCGCGCGTACGTCAGCGTGGCCCTGATCGGGACCCCCTCGAGCCGCATCTTCTGCAGCACGTGCGGCCCCGCCGGAGCCATGTCGAGCTCTCCCGTAGCCAGCGCCGCGTAGTAGGCCGAGATGACGCCGAAGGACTGAGGCTGGAGGTCGATCCCGTGCTTCCGGTCGAAGCCCTGGTCCTTGACGATGTCCACCATCATCGTGGTGAGCGACGGAAAGCCCAGGCGGGACATCTTGACCCTGATCGGCTCCTGGCTGCCGGCGGGCGGCGACAGCGCGACAACGGCGAGGGCGGCGGCCGCCAGCAGCGTGGCGACCGTGAAGCGGCGTTCCTTCGTACGACTCATGACCTTTTCTCCTTGATCAGGCGGTGGACGCGGTCGGGCGTGAGCGGCAGCTCACGGACCTCGATGCCGAGCGGCGCGAGCGCATCGGCGACAGCGTTCGCGATGGCGGCCGTCGAGCCGATGGTGCCGCCCTCGGCCATCCCCTTGAAGCCGGTGACGCTCGTCGCCGGCGGCGTCTCCATGTGAATGATATCGATCGGCGGCATCTCCATCGTTCCCGGGATGATGTAGTCGAGGAAGCTCGTGGTGAGCGGCTGCCCATTGTCGTCGTAGGCGAAATCCTCGTGGAGGGCGTTGCCGATGCCCTGGGCGACGGCGCCGTGCGTCTGGCCGTCGACGATCATCGGATTGACGATGCGGCCGCAATCCTCCACCACCACGTGCCGCACGATCGCGATCTGCCCGGTCTCCGGATCGACCTCCACGACGGCGACGTGGGTGCCGTTGGAGAACGTGGCCGGCGGCGGGTCGTAGTACTGCGTCGCTTCGAGCCCCGGATCGACGCCCGGCGGTAACGTTCCGCCGGACGGACGGTGGGCGAGGTCGGCCACCTCGGCGATCGTGACGGCCCGTCCCGGTGCGCCGCGCACCGCGATCGTCCCGCCGTCGATGGTCAGGTCCGGCCCGGCCGCCTCGAGCATGTGGGCGGCGATCACCGTGATCTTCTCCCGCACGCGACGGGCGGCCAGCACGAGCGCGCCGCCGCTCACGACCATGCTGCGGCTCGCGAACGAGCCGCTGCCGTACGGGCAGCGCTCGGTGTCACCCTCGACGATCGTCACGGCCTCGAGCGGCACACCGAGCTCGTCGGCCAGGACCTGGGCGAACGTCGTCGCGTGGCCCTGGCCTTGCGACGCCGCGCTGACGAAGCCACGCACTTCCCCGGTCGGCTCGACCCGCACGGTCGCGGCGTCGTGGCCGGCGACCTGGCGCATGCCGCGCCGGCGGAACGTCCCCGATCCCAAGCCGGTGAACTCCGTATACGACGCGACGCCGACGCCGCAGTACTTCCCTGCCGGCGTGACGCGCGGCGCGGAGCGCCGACGCGTGTAGTCGCTGCTCGCCAGCGCTCGCTCCAGCGACTGCTTGAAATCGCCGCTGTCTACGACCAGCCCGGACGCGGTCGCGAACGGCAGCTCGCTGGCGTCGACGAAGTTCCGACGCCGGACCTCCGCGGGATCGAGGCCGGCGCGCCGGGCGACCATGTCGACGAGCCGCTCGCGCACGAACGTGCCGAGCGCCATGCCGACCCCGCGGTACGCGCCGGCCGGACACTTGTTGGTGGCGACGGCGTAGGCCTCGTAGGCGAGCGCGCCGATCTTGTACGGCCCGGGCAGGATCCCGGCCGCGGTCAGCGGCTCCAGCGATGCCGTGACCGGATAGACGGAATAGGCCCCGGAATCACAGATGAGCATCGACTTCAACGCGACGATCGTCCCGTCCCGGCGCGCGCCGATCTCGACGTGGTTGACGTGATCGCGCGCCTGGGCGCTCGACAGCAAATTCTCGCGCCGATCTTCGAGCCAGCGCACCGGTCGCTCGAGCCGCCGCGCCAGCTCGGCGACGACGATGTCCTCGGGATAGAGGTGCATCTTCGGGCCGAAGCCGCCGCCGACGGCGGGGCAGAGGACGCGGATGCGCGAGTCCGGGAGGCCGAGGGCCTCGGCCAGTCCGCTGCGCATGAGGTGCGGTGATTGCGTCGACGCCCAGACGATGAGCATGCCGTCGACGGGATCGAGCGTGGCCATCACGCCACGCGGCTCCATCGGCGACGACGAGCAGCGGGCGTGGCGGAACGTTTCGGCCACGCGAATGTCGGCGGCAGCCAGGGCACGCGCGACGTCGCCGTTCTCGAAGCGGGTCCGGAAGAGGGCGTTGTCCGGCAGTTCTTCGTGGACGCGAGGCGCGCCTGGCGCGAGCGCGGCTTCGGCGTCGGCGACGACCGGCAGCGGCTCGTAGCTCACGCGGATCGCGTCCACGGCGTCTTCGGCCCGGTACGCGTCGGTGGCGACCACGGCCACCACCGGCTCGCCGGCAAAGCGGACCTTGCCGCGCGCCAGCGGCGGCCAGTCGGTAGGCTGGTAGCCGGCGCCGCTCATCGTGGCGCGGATCGGGCGGGTGCTCGACACGAGATCGGCCGCGGTCACCACTGCTTCGACGCCCGGCATCCGGCGCGCGGCGGCGACCTCGATGCGTGTGATGCGCGCGTGGGCGTGTTCGCTGCGCAGGAACTTCACCGCGAGCAGGCCGGGCAGGCGCAGGTCGCCGATGAAGTGCGCGCGACCCATGAGCAGCGGCGGGTCCTCGCGCCGCTTGACGCCCTGGCTGACGTAGCGTCCAGGCATCAGCCGCGCGCCCTCCGCGCGCCGCGGATCAGCGCGAGCAGCCGATCGGGAGAGAGCGGCAACGACGTGATCTCGATGCCGAGCGGAGCCACCGCGTCGGCCACGGCATTGGCGATGGCGCCGCCGCAGCCGGAGCTGCCGCCCTCGCCCGCGCCCTTGACCCCGAGCGGGTTCAGCGGCGTCGGCGTCTCCTCGAGGATCCTCACCGTCGTGGTCTTCGGCATCTCCATCGATGTCGGCAGCAGGTAATCCATGAAGGTCGACGTGAGCAGTTGCCCCTCGTCGTCGTAGACGAGCTCCTCGAAGAGCGCGCCGCCGATCCCTTGCGCCAGCGCGCCCACGAGCTGGCCGTCCACGATCATGGGGTTCACCGCCTTGCCGATGTCGTACGCGAGGGCGTAGCGCTGGATATCCACCTCTCCCGTCTCGGGATCGACCTCGACCATGGCCGCGTGGGTGCCGTACGGATACGTCATCTTCGGCGCCTCGAAGAAGTCCGCCGCGTAGAGCCCGGGTTCCATGCCCGGAGGCCCGGGCACGGCCGCTCGGGCCAGCTCGCGGAACGTCGCCTTGCGATCGGTCAGGCCGCGGACGTGCACGGCGCCGCCGGCCAGTACGAGGTCCGCGGGCGCGGCCTCGAGCAGTTCCGCGGCCACACGCAGGATTTTCTCGCGGACCTTGCGGGCGGCCCCCAGGGCGGCGGGCAGCGCGACGGAGGCGCCACGGCTCGCGAAGCCACCGACGCCGAACGGCACGCGAGCGCTGTCGCCGTGGACGACCGTGATCCCCTCGGCCGAGACGTTCAACTCGTCCGCGACGACCTGGGCCAGCGTCGTGTCGATCCCCTGGCCCACGGCGGCGACGCCCGAGTACACGACGACGTGCCCGGTGCCGTCGACCTCGACGCGCGCGTACTCCCACGGCCCGAGCCCGGCCTTCTCGACGAGGCAGCCGACCCCGATACCGACGAGGCGGCCCTGCCGGCGCGCCTCGGCCTGCCGCTTCCGCGCGTCCTCGTAGCCCAGCGCGCTCAGCGCGTGATCGAGCGCCGAAGCGTAGTCGCCACAGTCGTAGACCGTGCGCTGGCTCAGCGAGGCGCCACCGACTTCGTACGGCATCTCGGCCGGCGTGATGAAATTGCGGCGGCGCAGCTCCAGGGCGTCGATCCCCAGGCGCTGAGCGGCGATGTCGATCAGGCGCTCGCGGACGAACGTGCACTCGAAGCGTCCAGGGCCACGATACGTTCCCGTCGGCGTCTTGTTGGTGAGCACGCACCGGACCTCGGAGGTGTAGTTCGGAATGCGGTACGGCCCCGGCAGCAGCGCGGCGGTCAGCTCGGGCACGACGACACCGTGGGTGCGGATGTAGGCACCCATGTCGGTGATGAACTGATCGACCAGCGCGACGATCCGGCCGTCGCGATCGAAGCCGACCTCGGTCTCGTGCCACTGCTGGCGTGAGTGGTTCGTGGCCATCAAGTGCTCTCGGCGGTCCTCGATCCACTGCACAGGGCGGCCCAGCCGTCGCGCCGTCCACGGCACCAGGAAGTCCTCGGGGTAGAACTCGCCGCGCACGCCGAAGCCGCCGCCCACCTCGAGCTCGGTGAACTGGATGAGGTGCTCGGGGTAATCGAGCAGATCGGCCAGGACCCGGCGATTGAAGTGGGGCACCTTGGCGACGCCCCACAGCCGCAGCATTCCGGTGCCCGGATCGAACGCAGCGGTGAGCCCGCGTGTCTCCATGGGAACTCCGGTGTGGCGCTGGACGGCGAAGCGCTCGCTCACGCGTGTGTGCGCTCCCGCCATGGCGGCCGTCGCATCGCCGCGCCTGGTATCGAGGGTCGCCACGACGTTGCCTCTGATCGCCTCGTGAAGCACCGGAGCGTCGCGCTCCACGGCGCGGCGCGCATCGGCGATGGCTGGCAACGGATGGTAATCGACTTCCATCATGTCCAGCGCGTCTTCGGCGAGGTAACGGCTCGTGGCGACGACGAAGGCCACCGGCTCACCGACGTAGCGGACTTTCTCGCGCGCCAGCGGCGCCTGGAGGCACGCGACGATGCTCGGCCGCGGCCCCAGGCGCACCGGGATACGGCCGACGGCACCGAGGTCGTCCGCGGTGATGACGGTCACGACGCCGGGCAGCGCGAGCGCCTTCTTCGTGCCGATGGTGCCCAGGCGTGCGTGGGCGTGGGACGAGCGCAGGACGGCGCCGTGCAGCATGCCGGGCAGGCGGAAGTCGGCGGCGTACTTTCCACGGCCCATCAAGAGCCGTCGATCTTCCAGCCGCCGCACGGAGCGCCCGACCGCGGTCATGCTAAGAGGTGGAACAGCCTGGCCGCGTTGCCGCCCAGGATCGCGGCCTCGGCGCTGTTCGACAGACCGGCCTCGCGGACGATTCGCAGCGGCTCGGGATCGCCGAGCCAGAACGGGTGATCGCTGCCGAGCAGCACGCGCTCCGCCCCCGCGACGGCGACGAGATACGCGAGCGCCGGCGTGAACTGCACGAGCGTGTCGTAGTGGAAGCGACGAAGATACGAGCTCGGCAACGACGCGCCGTCGCTCCGCGCCTCAGGCCGGGTCGTGTGGCCGCGGTCGAAGCGACCGATGTGATACGGGAAGAAGCCGCCGCCGTGCACCAGCACGATGTCGAGCGAGGGAAACCGGTCGAGCGTGCCGCCCAGGATCAGGCTGCCGGCAGCCAGGGTCGTCTCGAACGGGTAGCCGACGAGGTTGTGCAAGTAGTGGCGGCCGAAGCGCTCGACGGCTTCGAGAAGGAACGGGTGCAGGATGACCGGCGCCGCGAGATCCGCGGCCGCCTTCCAGAATGGATCGAACGCGTGATCGCCCAGCGGCCGGCCCAGCGCGTTCGGATCGACCATCGCGCCGCGCAGGCCCAGCGACCGGACGGCGAAGCGCAGCTCCTCCACGGCGTGCGCAGGTGACTGCAAGGGCACGGTGGCGAGCCCGGTGTGGCGCCCGCTGGCCTCGGCGAGCGATGCGGCAAGGCCTTCGTTCTGGGCGCGGCTCCAGGCCGCGCCCTGCTCCGGCGGCAGCGAGTAGCCGGCAACGTCCATGAGGGGCCCGAACACTGCGGCATCGATCCCCTGGCCCTCGAGGAACGTGAGGTGGCGGGGCAGCGTGTACAGCGCCTCGAGAAGAGGGCGCGTCGGCGGTTCCGCGCCGATGGCCAGCCGCGGCCGCTCGCCGTCCAGCACCCGGACGCCGAGGCGATCCGGTGTCGCGCGCGCCGCGTCGATCGCGCGCGGCGAGAGGAAGTGCAGGTGAACGTCCACGATCATTGCATCGAAGCGTTGGAGGCCGGCTCGGGCCGTGGGTGGCGTGCCATGGGTGCGCGGGGCTCCGCTCGTTTTCCCGATTGATTCTGTATCGCAGGGTGCGAGACCAGCTTGGGCCGTGGGTGGCCTGGCCTGGGTGCGCGGGGCTCCGCTCGTTTTCCCGATTGATTCACTCGAATCATTTTTTGTATCGAAGCGTTGGCGGCCGGCTCGGGCCGTGGGTGGGCTGGCCTGGGTGGGCGGGGCTCCGCTCCTTTTCCCGATTGAGTCTGTATCGAAGCGTTGGAGGCCAGCTTGAGCCGTGGGTGGCCTGGCCTGGGTGGGCGGGGCTCCGCCCGTTTTCCCGATTGATTCTGTATCGGAGCGTTGGAGGCTGGCTCGGGCCGTGGGTGGCCTGGCCTGGGTGGGCGGGGCTCCGCTCCTTTTCCCGACTGATTCAGTCGAATCATTTCGTCATTTCCAGCGGACAAGGGCGCGATCCAGGGCCTGGGCGAGCTGCGACGCGGTGAGCGCGATGAGGAGCACCGATGCGATGACGGCGTAGAGCTCGGCGATGAGGAACGTGTTGCCGTAGTAGATGAGGCGCTCGCCGAGACCGACGAGCGAGATGAGCATCTCGCCGACCACCATGCCCTTCACGGCCTGCACCACGCCCAGCCGCAGGCCGAGCATCACGGCCGGCAGCGCCGACGGCCAGTAGACGCGGCCGAAGAGCGCCACCTCGCCGGCGCCGAACGAGCGCGCCATCTCGACGAGCGAGGGCTCGGTGCCACGGACGCCGGTCAGCGTGTTCACGACGATGACGAAGAACGAGAACATGAACACCGTCGCGGCCACCACGGTGTCGCGGATCCCGAACAGCGCGATGAGCACGGGCACCAGGGCGGAGAGCGGCGCCGACATCAGCGCGTTGACCCAGCCGTCGAGCAGGTGACGCACGGTGGCGAAGCGACCCATGGCGAGGCCCACGGCGACGCCGAGCACCGCGGCCGGCACGAACCCCTTCACGAGCGAGCCCAGGCTCGACGCCGCCGCGCGCGTCAGCGTGCCGTTGCCGAGCAGCTGCCACCACGCCGCCGCAACCGTCGTCACCGGCGGCACGAACATCGACACGTCGAGCCGGCCCAGAGCCTCCCAGACGATGAGCAACCCGCCGACGGCGATGAGGCCTGTCCGGCCGAGGTCGGACTCGCGAACGTCCGGCATCACTGGAGCTTCCTCAGGATCTTCCAGAGATCGTCGACGAGGCGTGCGAACTCCGCGGTCGCCCGCACACCGGCGCCCTCGCGCGGCCGCGGCAGCGGCACCTCGAACACCTGGTGGACGCGCCCGGGGCGTGGGCTCAGCACGACCACGCGATGCGAGAGGTAGATTGCCTCCTCCATGCTGTGCGTGACCAGCACCACCGTCTTGCGCTCCTCGGACCACAGCCGCAGCAGGTCGTCCTGGAAGACGCGCCGCGTCTGCTCGTCGATCGATGCGAACGGCTCGTCCATCAGCAGCACCTGGGGGTTCACGGCCAGCGCGCGGGCCAGGCCCACGCGCTGCTGCATCCCGCCGGACAGCTGGGCGGGATAGGCCTGCTCGAAGCCGGCCAGCCCGACCTTGGCGATCACGCCGCGGGCGCGCTCGGCCCGCTCGGCCGCCGGAACACCCCGCAGCAGCAGGCCGAACTCGGCGTTCTTTTGCACGGTCGCCCACGGCAACAGCGCGAAGTCCTGGAACACGACGCTGCACTCACGCCCCGGCCCCTCGACGATGCGATCGCCGACGACGACGCGACCGGCGTCGGCTGCGATCAGGCCGGCGATCGTCTTCAGCAGCGTGGTCTTGCCACAACCGCTCGGGCCGATCACGCTGAGGAATTCACCGGCCCGCACGCGCACGTGGACGTCCACCAGGGCTTGCACCGTACCGAAGGCCTTCGACACGCCGTCGACGACGATCTCGACGGGTGGCGGCGCCGCCGCCGTCACGTCCGCCATCGGAGCAGCCGGCCTTCCACGCGCGCCAGGGCGGCGAGCGCGAAGCCGGCCAGCAGCAGCGTCCAGAGCACGGTGGCGAACATCCGGTCGTGCTCGAACATCGAGCGCGACGCCATGATCAGACGGCCGAGACCGAACGGCGACAGCAAGAGCTCGGCCACGATCAACCCGACGAAGGCGCGCGACAGCGCATACCGGATGCCGGCCAGGATCATGGGGAGCGCGCTCGGCAACACGATGCGGAAGAAGAGCTGCGGCCCTGAGGCATCGAAGGCACGCGCCATCTCCACCAGGCGCGGACGCACGTCGCGGACCCCGCCGTAGGCGTTCATCGTGACGAAGGGAACGCTGAAGACGAAGACGATGACGGCCGACGACAGGATGTTGATACCGAACGACAGGATCACGAGCGGGATCAGCGCCGCGGTCGGCAGCGCGATGAGGAGATCGAGATAGACGCGCGCCACTCGACCGACTGGACGCACCACGCCCATGAGCAGGCCGAAGGGGACGCCGAGGACGATGGCGCTCCCGAATCCCAGCAGCAGCGATTGCAGACTGGTAGCCGTCGCGGTCAGAATTGCCCCCGAGCCCACGAGGGCGACGAGCGCCGTCAGCGTCGCCCACGGCGACGGGAAGTTGAAGCTGATCTGCACCAGCGCGGCCCATTCCCACAGCAGGACGAACGCGATCACCGAGACCAGACGCAGCGCGACGACCACTAGCGCCTGCCGATGTCCTTGAGCACCGCCTCGAGCGGCGCCGTGTCGAAGAACTGCTCCGGCTTCCACTTGGTCACGGGCCCGGTCAGATTGCCCGTGGTCACCTGGAACGAGAGATTCTCGACGGCCCCCGGGCCCTTCATCCGGTCCAGGCCGCCGTTGAGGTCGAAGATCCTCACCAGCGCCCGTAGCTGGCTCTCCAGCCTGGCATCGTCGACCTCCTTCATCGTCTCGCCGCGCTCGCGCACCCAGAACTTCGGGTCGCGAGCGCCCTCGCGGTACGACTGCAGCATGCGTCGCACCAGCTTCTGGACCACGGCTGGATTCTTCCGGGCGAACTCGGGGTTCACGACGAGAGAGCTGGAGGAGACGGGCTGATTCGTGAAGTCCACCAGGACGTGGAACTTGTTCGGGGCCCGCTCATTGACAACCTGGGCGGCCGTCAGGTCGAACGCCGCCGCATCGACGGCGCCGCGCAGCAGCGCCTCGGCGCGCGCCGGAGAGCCCTCGGGGATGAACACCACGTTGGGCTGTACGCCCGGCTGCGACTTCAGATAGAACTCGAGCAGGGACTGCACCGTCGCCTTGGGCGAATGCGAGGCGAGTCGGACGCCGTTGAGCTCCTTGACCGAGCTGATCTCCTTCTTCGCCATCACCACGAACTCGGGTCGCGACAGCTCCATCACGCCTTTGACCAGTGCCCCCTTCTCGACCGCCGGGTAGAAGGGCGCAAACCCGGTCGCGACCGGGCCCTGGCCCTCGATCACGGCGAGCATGACCGCCTCGGGCGATCGCAGATCCTTGACCGTCACCTTGATGCCGTCTTCCCGCTCGAGCAGGCGCAGGCCGACGATCATGGGCAGGTTCACGACTCGCGTCACCGTGGCGAGGAGCGTGATCTCCTCGGCCGCGCTCCCCTCTCGTGGGTGGCTGGTCCACAGCACGATCGTCGTGAGTCCCAGGACGAGCGCCCTCGTGATCATCGTCATCGCTCAGCTCCTCGGCGTCGTGGCCAGCGAGCGTGCGGCCGCCGACGCCGCCGCCACGATGTTCTGGTATCCGGTGCAACGACAGAGATTCCCCGAGATCGCCTCGCGAATCTGTGCGTCGGAAGGATCGGGGCACTCGCGGAGGAAGCAGGTCAGCGTCATGAGGAAGCCGGGGGTGCAAAAGCCGCACTGCAGGCCGTGGTGCTCTCGAAAGGCCTCCTGGAGCGGATTGAGCGTCTCACCGTCGGCCAGCCCCTCGACGGTCTGGACGTCGCGTCCGTGCACCTGCACGGCGAAGAGCAGGCACGACCGCACGGCGGCGCCCTCGACGATGATCGTGCACGCGCCGCACACGCCGTGCTCGCAGCCGAGATGAGTACCGGTCAGCTCGAGGTCGTCGCGCAGGAAGTCGGCCAGGGTCTTCCGCGCTTCCACGGTCCGCTCGTAGACCCGTCCGTTGACGGTGACGCGAATCGCCCGCTCGATCATCGCCCAACCCCGCTCGCACGCTCGGCGGCGCGCGTCAGCGCCCGGCGGGTCAGGACGCCGGCGACGTCCTTCCGGTAGTCGCTGGACGCATGCAGGTCGCTGTCGGGCCGGAGCGCTTGCGAGACGCGGCGGCTGACGTCCTCGATCGCTTGCGGCGACGGCTTGCCACCGACCAGGGCGCGCGCGGCGTCACGGGCGACGGCCGGCGTCGGGCCCACGCCGGTGACCGCCACGGCGCACGCAGTGCAGACGCCGGCTTCGTCGAGGGTCAGCGTCGCCGCCACGCCGACGAGGGCGAAGTCACCGTGCCGGCGGCTCACTTCGAGAAAGGCGCTGCCCGTGCGGCGTGGTGTCGCCGGGAGCTTTACTTCGATCACGAGCTCGGTGGGATCAGCCGCCGTCGTCAGGTAGCCGACGAAGAACTGCTCCGCGGTCAGCTGGCGGCGGCCGCGAGCGCTCTGCAGCACGATCTCGCCGTCGAGCGCCGCCACGACGGCCGGCAGCTCGGCCGCCGGATCGGCATGGGCCAGACTGCCACCGACCGTCCCGCGGTTGCGGATCTGCACGTGGCCGATCTGGGGCATCGCCTCGGCCAGCAGGGGGCAGCGCTCGTGGACCAGCGCGGAGGTCTCGACGGCGCGTTGTCGGGTCATCGCGCCGATCACGAGATGGCCGTCGTCGGCTCGAATTCCGTCGAGGCCACGGATCTCGTTGAGGTCGACGAGATAGGCGGGCCGCACGAGACGAAAGTTCAGGAGCGGGACGAGACTTTGCCCGCCGGCCAGGATCTTCGCCTCCTCACCGTGCTGGGCGAGCAGGGCCAGCGCTTCGTCCAGTGACGTGGGGGCCAGGTAATCGAACCGGGGTGGCTTCACGAGCCTACGCCATGGACGCCAGGCGCCGAAGCAGCGCCTCAAGGGCCGGATCACCGGCGCCCTTCGGCTTCACGCGATCGAACTCGTCACGCTCCTTCTTTCGCCACAGCGGCGGCTTGGTCGCGTCGATGGCGATCTTTCCCCCGACCCGCATCACGGTCACCTCCGAGCGATCCACGTTGGGCGCCGAGACGTCGAGCGGGTGGATGCGCTCATGGGGCAGCACGATGACGTCCTTCTCGGGATTCACGCGCGTCGACATCGCCCAGAAGACGTCGCGCGGATCGTAGATGTCGACGTCCTCGTCCACCGCGATCGCAATCTTCGGGTGGAGATAGGGGCTGGACAGCGCGCCCAGGAGCACGGCGCGGGCCTGGCCGTCCCACCGCGGCGTCATCTGGATGAAGACGGTGAACATGGTGACCCACGGCGGGATGTAGACGTCGTGCACCTCCGTGTGGCCGTGGATCTCGCGCAGGCGTCGATAAAGGCTCGCTTCCATCGGCACCGACACCAGGGGCTGATGGTCGGTGAACACGGTCGCCTGCATGTGACGGAAGATGGGCTCCCGCCGGCGCGTGATGGCGGTGACCTCGAAGACGGGCGCCGGCCCTTCCGCGCCCTTGCTGTACCCGGTGAACTCGCCGAAGGGGCCCTCGGGCTCGCGCACGCCGGGCGGGACGATGCCCTCGATCACCACCTCGGCCTGTGCCGGCACTTCCAGGTCGATGGTCTCGCACTTCACGAGCTCGATGGTCTCGCCGAGCACGCCCGCGCCCATCTCCAGCTCGTCGTAGCCCTCGTGCCGGCCGCTGTAATTGGCGAGGATCTCGTAGCCCGGGTGCAAGCCGATGGCGAAGGCCATCGGCGCGGGCTGCTTGCGCTCCTGATACTTCATCAGGTGCGCCCAGTTGTGCCGGGCCGCCATCCAGAAGCCCATCTTGCGCGGGCCCTTCACCATGGCCCGGATGATCGCCTCGTTGCGGACACCGGTATCGGGATCCCTGGTGATGGTGATCCCCGAGCCGAGATAGCGTCCCGCGTCACCTTCGGAGTGGATCGGGATGGGAAGCTTCGTGATGTCGGCGTCGTTGCCGAGGAGCTTCACCTCCTTGCACGGCCCGTCCGGGACGACTTTGGATTGCCCGGGCACGCGGGTGAACATCCGGTCGGACAGCTCGCGGACGACGCTCTTCGGCGACGTGCCGAGCGCCAGCGCCTGGCGCTCGCGGTCCTTCACGAGGATGTCGCAGAGCTTCCAGCCCGGGAAGCCTCGCAGCCGCTCGAGGAGGATTGGGCGCGGGGCCGCCGAGCAGAGGGCTCCGGCCTGCGTAATCGGATCGACCTCGTCGTCGATGCGGATCAGATCCTTGCCGAGCGCGGTGAGAAAGTCCCTGAGGTTCAACGCCATGACGGCTCTCCTTGGCTATGATTCCTTGATGGTGGCGAGTTTGCCGATCGTCGTCCGCACGCGTGGCAGCACGATGGGCAACACCACGACGGCGGCAGCCGTGCCCAGGAAGGCGGCGGCGATCGGGCGCTCCAGAAAGATGGCCGCGCTGCCGCGCGACACGAGCAGCGTCTGCCGGATCGATTCTTCGGCCAGGCGGCCGAGGACGTAGGCAAGCACCAGGGGCATCGGCTCGTAGTCGAACTTCTTCATGAGGTAGCCCACGGCGCCGAACGCCAGCATGATCACGATGTCCCAGACGTTGGTCGACACGGTGTAGACGCCGATTATGCAGAACAGGAGGATCAGCGGAAACAGCACCCGGTAGGGGACTTTCAAGAGCTGAACCCAGATACCGATCAGGGGAAGATTGAGCACCAGGAGCATGACGTTGCCGATGTACATGCTGGCGATCACGCCCCAGAAGATCTCGGGGTGCTCCTTCACGAGCAGCGGGCCCGGCTGGATGCCGTGAACGAGGAACGCGCCGAGCAACACCGCCATCACCACGTTGGGGGGAATCCCGAGCGTCAGGAGCGGGATCATGGAACCGCCGGTGGCGGCGTTGTTGGCCGACTCCGGCCCGGCCACCCCCTCGATGGCCCCGTGGCCGAAGCGCTCGGGGTGCCTGGCGATCCGCTTCTCCAGCGCGTAGGAGAGAAACGTGGGGATGATCGAGCCGATCCCGGGCAGGATGCCGAGAACGAACCCGAGGACACTGCCGCGGGCGATGGGCCCAGCCGAGGCGCGCCACTGGGCGCGGTTGGGAAGGAGCCCCTGGATCGGCGCGTTGAAGATCTCCTGGTGAACGCCCCGCTCGATGTTGAGCAGCACCTCGGCGATCCCGAAGAGCCCCATGATGATCGGCACGAGCCCGACCCCATCCATCAGCGTGATCGTCCCGTAGGTGAACCGCGGAGTGGCCGTCATCGGATCGAGACCGACGGTGGCGAGGAGGAGTCCCACGAGCGCCATGGCTACGGCCTTGAGCTTGGAAGCGCCGGCCAGATACGTCACCATGGTGAAGCCGAGCATCAGCAGCGCAAAGATCTCGGGTGGGCCAAATCGTAGTGCGAACGCCGCCAGTGGTGGTCCAAGCAGCATGATACCCAGCACGCTCGCGGTGCCGGCGATGAACGACCCGAAGGCGGCGATTCCGAGCGCCGGCCCGGCCAATCCCTGCCGGGCCATCTGGTAGCCGTCGAGGCAGGTCACCACCGACGCCGCTTCGCCTGGAATGTTGGCGAGGATCGAGGTCGTCGAGCCGCCGTACATCGCCCCGTAGTAGATGCCCGCCATCATGATGATCGAGGCGGTCGGCGTCATCGCGTAGGTGACGGGGAACAGGATCGACATCGTGGCCACGGGGCCGATGCCGGGCAGCACGCCGATGAGCGTCCCCACGAACACGCCGACGAAGCACGCGAGCACGTTGAGCGGCTGGAGGCCGATCGAAAACCCGTAGCCGATCGCCGGCAGGGCCAGGTCCATCGCCGCTCAGAACCCCCACGGGCCGGCCGGGAGCTGAACATCGAGCCACACCTTGAAGAGCAGATGGCAGGCGGCCGACGTCGCGGTCGCGATGGCGATCGTGGAGGTCCACCGTCGCGGTTCGATCGCGCTGAGCATGACCAGAAGGAAGAGGATGGTGCTCAGCACGAATCCCAACGGCTGCAGGGCGAACGCATAGAGCGTCGAGGCGACAAGGGTGAGCACGACCCTGTCGCGGCGAACACGGGTGCCAGGAACGACCACGGCCGGTGGCCCCGCCGGCCGGCGCGCCAGGAGGAGCGCGACGGCGACCACACTGAGGCCGACGGCCAGCCAGAACGGAAAAAACCCCGGCCCCGGGTGGCCGGCGTCGCCGATGGTGAGCCGGCACGCCTCGAGCACGCCTCCCAACCCGAAGACGAGCAGCACGACGGCGGCGATCCGGTCACGGCTCATCACTTCTTGCCGATTCCCAGCCTGGTCGCGACCTTCTTCACCGCTTCGTACTCTGTCTCCACCAGCTTCGCCGTAGCGGCGGGGCCGCGGTAGTCGACGACCATGCCGGCCTTGTCCACGGCCGTCGCCACCGCTGGCTCCTTCATCGTCTGCTCGAGCGCCTGGGAGAGCCGGTCGACGGCCTCACGCGGCGTCTTGACCGGGACGAAGAGCGCCATCCAGATGTTCAACGACGCGTCGGGAAAGCCCTTCTCGGCGAGGGTCGGCACGTCGGGAAACGCCGGCACACGCTTGGGCGCAGAGGTCGCGAGGGCGATCAGATCTCCTGACTTGATCAGCGGTGCGAACGAGTTGAGGCCGCTGGAGGCGATGGTGACGTGACCCCCCATGATGGCGTTCTTCACCGGTCCTCCGCCCTGGAAGGGGACGTGCGTGATGTCGAGGCCGTACGCGTTCTTGAACAGCTCGAACGCGAAGAACGACACGGTCCCGAGGCCCGCCGAACCGTAGCTGAGCTTGCCCGGATTCTTCCGCGTGTACTCGACGAACTCGTCGAGCGTCTTCCACGGGCTTGCTGCCTTGCCAACGAAGACGCTGACATCCGTCATGGAGATCCCGATGGCCGCGAAGTCGGCGGGGCGATAGGAGACGTCGGGCTGGGTGGCCGTGACGATCGTCAGCGGCGCGTTCGTCGCCGCGAACACCGTGTAGCCGTCGGGCTTCGACTTGGCGACGTAGTCGGCGGCGAGTGCGCCACCCCCGCCCGCCTTGTTGATCAGGACGATCGGCACCCCCAGCGCCGCCGAGAGTCTGGGCTGGATGATGCGGGCGGCGGTGTCGGCGGGGCCGCCGGGCGGAAACGGGATGATGACCTCGATCGGGCGATTCGGGTAAGTCGGCTGGGCCGAGACGGGCGGCCCGGGCGACACCAGCGAGAAGACCGTCGCGATGACGATGACGAGCTGTTTCATGGGCCACCCCTCTTCTCGAGCGGCGTCATACGCCAAGGTACGAGACGCGCACGTGAGGATTCTCGAGCAGCGCCGCGCCGGCGTCCTCCATCACCACGCGGCCCTCCTCGAGCACGTAGGCGCGATGGCTGATCGGCAGCGAGAAGTGCACGTTCTGCTCGATGAGCAACACGCTGAGGCCCCGCTCGTTGATCCCGCGAATCGCGTCGATGATCGAACACACGAGACTCGGCTGTAGCCCGAGTGACGGCTCGTCGAGCAGGAGGAGCTCGGGGCGCGCCATGAGGGCGCGTCCGATGGCGAGCATCTGCCGCTCTCCCCCCGACAGCGTGCGCCCGAGCTGCAGCTTCCGCTCGGCCAGGCGCGGGAACATGGCGAAGACCTCGGCCATCGAGGCGGTCTCGCGCGCGCGCGCGCGCGGGACGAGAGCCCCCATGCGCAGGTTGTCGACGACGGTCATCTCGGGGAAGACCCGCGCGCCCTCGGGCACCACGGCGACGCCCCGTTGCACGATCTCCTCGGGCGCCCGTCCGTCGATCCGTTCGCCCTTGAAGCGAATCGCCCCCTCGCGCACCGGCACGAGGCCGAGGATCGCCTT
Organism: Candidatus Rokubacteria bacterium 13_1_40CM_68_15; assembly: GCA_001917585.1. Taxonomy (GTDB): domain Bacteria; phylum Methylomirabilota; class Methylomirabilia; order Rokubacteriales; family CSP1-6; genus 40CM-68-15. Next base: position 7,907 of record MNEG01000091.1, on the reverse strand, counting down.
GATGACCGTGGTCTTTCCAGCGCCGTTGGGGCCGATCAGGCTCACGACCTCACCGGCCGTGACCACAAGACTCACGCCCCAGAGCACTTGCAAGGCGCCGTACCCGGCGCCGACGCTGTCGAGCACGAGCGAGGGCGCGGCGTCAGGCATACGATTCGCCGAGGTACGCCTTGATCACCGTGGTGTCACGCATGACGTCGGCCGGGCGACCTTCGGCGATCTTCTCGCCGTAGTTCAACACCACGACCCGATCGGCGAGCCCCATGATGGCGCGCATGATGTGCTCGGTGACGACCAGCGTCCGGCCGCGCGCCCGTACTTCGCGAAGCAGCCCGACGGCGGCCTCGACCTCCCTCCGGTTCAGTCCGGCCATGTTCTCGTCGAGCAGGATGAGGGGCGCGCCCGTGCCCAGGACGCGAGCGAGGTCGGCGCGCCGTCGCTCGGACACCGTCAGCGTCTCCGCGGGCTTCTCGGCCTTGTCGGCCAGACCAACGAAGGTGAGCCATTCCCGCGCTTCACGCCACGACTCGGTGAGCCCGCGGCCGCGACCGTACAGCGCAGCCACCAGCACGTTCTCGGCGACGGTGAGTCGCGGGAAGAGCTGCGGGATCTGGAACGTCTTGGCGATCCCGAGTCGGCACACGGCGTCGGCGTTCAGGCCCGTGATCGAGCGGCCACGATAGCTCACCGCCCCGGCTGTTGGCGTCTCCAGCCCGGCGATCAGGTTGAACAGTGTGCTCTTGCCGGCGCCGTTTGGGCCGATGATGCCGAGGATCTCGCCTTCCGTCAGCGAGAAGTCCACGGCGTTCAGAGCCACCAGGGACCCGAAGCGCTTGGTGATCCCGCGCACCTCGAGAAGGCTCACGCCGTGGCCTCGGTCCGCCGCCGGACGAGAGCGAAGATGCTCGTCAAGCCGCCGGGAGCGAAGAGCGAGATCGCCACGATGATGACGCCGATCGCGATCAGATAGTGATAGACGAAGCGCGTGCCCAGGAACTCGGAGATCAGCGTGAGGAAGGCGGCCCCGACGACCGGGCCGAACGGCGTGCCGAGGCCGCCGAGCAGCGTCATGACGACCATCTGGAACGTGATCGACGCGCTGAAGACGTCGGCCGCGTTGATGTACGAGAGCCAGTACCCCGCGGTGCCCCCGGTCACCGCGATCACGCACGCGCTGGCGACGTAGACGCGGCGCTTGAGGCAGTGGATGTTGACACCGGAGGCCTCGGCCAGCCGGTCGTTCTCGGCGATGGCGCGCAGCCCGTAGCCGAACTTACTTCCGCGGAGCCAGAGTGCGGCCGCGGTGACGGCCGCCATGAGCACCAGCATCACGTAGTAGAACAGGACGTACCCGGCGCTCAACGGCAGCGACACGCCTGCGCTCCCACCCGTGAGCGGGATCCGGGTCAGCCGGTCCCACGCCAGCGCCAGCTGCTTGGCCGACTCGGCCAGCGCCAGCGTCCCGATGGCGAAGTAGGCGCCGCGCAGACGGAGCGTCGGCGTCCCGACGGCGTAGGCGATGACCATGGCCACCACGCCAGCGAGGCCCGCGCTCACGAGAAAAGGCAGCCCGAGCTTGAGCATGAGCGCGGCGGTGACGAACGCGCCGATGCCGTGATAGACCACCGGGCCCAGGTCGACCGCGCCCGCGTAACCGGCGAGGAGATTCCAGCTGCCGGCCAGAGCGGCCCACATGAAGATGACGGTGGCGACGCGGATCGGATAGGGCCCGACGCCGATCGGCAAGAGCAGCAGGACGCCCAGCGCGAGAAGAGCGATCCACCGGGTCACGTTATTCGAGTCGGCCCTTCCCCATGATCCCCGCCGGCATGAAGCGCAGGATCAGGTAGAGCAGGGCGAACGCCACCAGGAGCGACAGGCCGGCTTCCAGATACGTCTCCGTCAGCGCCTGAGCGACGCCGAGGGTGAGCCCACCCCACATCAGGCCCATGTTGGGCTCGACCGGCGCATACAGCGCCACGAGCGACCCGGCCACGCCCGACACACCGGCGCCCAGCCCGAACGTCACCGCATATACGGTGCGCGGGTTGACGCCGACCATCCGCGCCATCTCGAGATCCTGCGCGGTGGCGCGGATCATCCGGCCGAGGCGTGTCGACGCCAGCAGCCAGGAAAGTGCGGCCACCATCCCGATGCCCACCACGCAGGCGACCACTCGAGCGAGCGGGAGGATCAACGGCCCCACCACGAGGCTCCGCTCCAGGTAGGGGATCCGCAACAGCCGGTAGTCGGCGCTCCACAGCCGCAGCGCGACGTTGAGCAGGACCAGCGAGATGCCGAAGGTGACGAGGAGCGACAGCAGCAGCGGCCGGCCGAGGGTGCGGTTGAGCACGAAGTACTGGAGCGCGTACCCGAGCACGAACAGCAGCCCGAACGAGATGGGCAGCGTGAGGAGCGGGTCGATGCGGTACAGCGTGGACAGCCAGTACGTCGCGAAGGCGCCCAGCATCACCAGCTCGCCGTGGGCGGCGTTGAGGATGCCGCTCACCCCGAAGATCAGCGAGAGGCCGACCGCCGCCGCCGCGTAGACACCGCCCTGCAGGATGCCGTTGATGAGCGTCTGGATGAGATCGGCAAGGAACGTCACCGCGCCGCTACTCGAAGATCTCCACCTTCACGGGCGTGCAGTGGTACGCGTTGCACGGGACCAGCGCGTCGAGCGGACAGTTGGAGAAGCCCACGATGCAGTCCATCCCGGCGCGAAACTCGATGTAGTCGCCCGGCTTGGACACCGGCTCGCCGATCACCCACCGGCCGCGCGCGCAATCGTGGTGGTAGTTCATGAAGAGGTCCATCGTGTCGGGAATGTCCTCGGGCAGGATCCCGTGGGGCTTCACGGCGCTCGCGATGATCTCGTGACAGCCGTCGCGGGGACCCAGCCCGTACGATTCGTAGAGGAAGCGATTGCACATGCGGTTGTGCGTGTCGTGCACGCCCTTGGGCTCCGGCGTCTCCTCGAGGATCGTCATCAGGGGCCGGCAGAGCGTCGACATGAGCGTGTCGCCTTCGGTCAGCTTGTCGCGCGGCACGTACTCGGCGCCGGGCTTGGGGACGTAGCGCGTCCGCGAGTACGACGTCGACAGCTTCTCCCGCGGGTTCTCCGCGTTGAAGATCGCCATGTCGACGACCTGCTTGCCCTCGAGGTCCGTGACGCGCAGGCGCTGGCCCTTGCGGACCGTCACCGCGAGCCCGCGCTTGGGCGGGATGACCTGTTCGAAGACGGTCCGCATCGACGCGCCGCTCAGCGGGAGCGCCAGGGCGTGAGCGGGTAGATGAGCTTCGACGCCTTGGCGCCACCGACCTCCGCGGGGTACACCATCACGAACTTGCCGCCCTGGTTCTGCACGGCGATGGGCGGCTTCTGCACGATGCCGCCGTCGGCGCCGAACTTCACGCGGCCGTACAGCGTCTGGATGTCCTGCCGGTGGAGCTGCTCCATCACCGCCTCGCGCTCCTTCTCGCCGAGCGGTGGCACCAGCCCGAGCGTCTCCACGGCCGTCTGTTGGGCGACGAGGCCCGCCGCGCCGGCCGCCTGCACGTAGTCGGCGGCGTGACCGTACTTCTGCTGGATCGCATCGGCAAAGGTCTGAGCCGATCCGAACACGGGGTCCTTGAAGGGGAAGGACGGCAGCCACTCGGACGCCGCGATGACGCCTTCGGCGTCCTTGCCGAACTCCTTGACGAAGTCGGGTACCGTCGGGCCATAGCTGAAGGCGAAGCCCTTGGGCGTGAAGTCGACCTCCTTGGCCGCCTTCATCGCCCGCAGCGAGTTGGCGAAGAGCCCGCCCACGAAGACGAGGTCGGGGCTCTGGCGCTTCACCTTGAGCATGATCGAGTTGTAGTCGGTGAGGTCGACCGGGAAGATCTCGAAGTGGACGACCTCGATGCCCATCTCGCCGAGGAACTTCTTGAAGCCCTCCGCGGACAGCTTGCCGAACAGGTGGTCGGCGCCGATGACGGCGGCCTTCGTCGGCTTGGGCTGGGCGAGCGAGAAGACCCTGGCCGCCGCTTCCACCTCGTCGAAGGTCTTGTTGAGCGTGGCGAACACGTACTTGAAGCCGCGCTCGAAGATCGGATTGGCGCTGGCCGCGCCCGAGATGTACGGATATTTGTACTTCTCGGCGACCGCGCTGGCCGCGAACACGACACTGGAGCCGAAGGCCCCGAGCATGAGGTCGACCTTGTCGGAGGTGGCCAGGCGCTCCACGAGCTGGGCATTCTTCTGGGGGCTCGACTCGTCGTCGTAGTAGGTGATGCGGACGGGGTAGCCGGTGCCCTTGATCTTCAAGCCCCCCGCGCGATTCACGGTGTCGGCCCAGAGGTCGTAGACCTCTTTCAGCAGCGCGGCGTCGCGGCTGAAGATGCCGCTCAGCGAGATCGCCACGCCGACCTTGAACTCCTTGGCCTGCCCGTGAGCGGCGGGCGGCGCGATGAAGGAACCGCCGGGCACCGTGAGCGCCCAGCCGACGACGAGGAGCCCCGCGAGCCAGCGCACACCGCACGATCTCAGTGTCATTGTCCTCTCCCGCTCCACCGATCTTGACTAGTCCAGCAGGGCCTTGCGCTGACCGCCGTCCACCGTGATGAGCGCGCCGTTCATGAAGCTCGCCCGATCGGAGGCGACGAAGATGGCGACGTTGGCCACCTCCTCCGGCGTGCAGATCCGCCCGAGCGGGATGCTGCGCTCGGCGCGTTTCTGCGCCTCGTCGACGCTGATCTTGCGGACCTTGGCGATCCCGCCGATGAGGAAATCCCACCGCTCGGTGGCCACCGGGCCCGGGTTGATGGCGTTGATACAGATGTTCTGCTTGCCGTACTGCTCGGCCAGGGCCAAGGTGACCGCGAGGTCGGCGGCGTTGGCCGCGCTCGGCGTCAGCTCGATGCCGATGGGCTTGACCCCGTCGTTACCGATGATGTTCACGATGCGGCCGCCCCCCTGCTTGAGCATGTGGGGGATGACGGCCTTCATGCAACGCACGTAGCCCATGAACTTGAGCTGAAGCGCCGTCTGCCAGTCTTCCTCGGTGAGGTCCAGGAGCAGGCCGCCCGGCGCCGCGCCCGCGTTGTTGACGAGGATGTCGATGCGGTGGAAGCGGCCGACCGTCGTGTCGACGATCTTCTTCACGTCCGCCTCGCGCGTGAGATCGCCGGCCACCGCGAACACCTCGCCGCCGGTGACCTTGCCGAGCTCCGCGGCCGTCGCCTCCAGCTCGCGCTGGGTGCGGGCGCAGATGGCAACGCGGGCGCCTTCTTCGGCCAGGCCGCGCGCCACCGCCTTGCCGATGCCCTTGCTGCCGCCGGTGACCAGCGCCACCTTGCCCTTCAAACCGAGATCCATGCGGTGCACTCCTTTGTCGAGGCCGCCGCCCGCACACACGTCGCGGAACCACGCCGGCGGGCTGGCGCGAGAGCGGGAAACCCGAGTCGGTCGCGAAACTAAACAATCGACAATCGATTGTCAACGCCCTATCATCCCGCCCCGCAGTAGGAGCCGAGCGACCCGAGCGGGCCGCTGAGCGAGCCGCAGGGCGGTTGGGGCTGGGGCCCCGCGCCCGAGGCGAGCATGGAGAACAGTCCCGCCAGTCGCGAGGCGACCATCAGGCAGCAAGAGCCGAGCGACCGGGGCGGAGGCTCGATGACGGAACGATTCCAGAAGCCAACGACGCTGGCGACCGAGATCGCGCGCCATCTCCGTGAGGCGATCATCAAGGGCGAGCTCGCGCCCGGCGAGCGCGTGAACGAGTCGAAGCTCACGCGTGACCTCGGGCTGAGCCGCTCCCCTGTCCGCGAGGCGATTCGCATCTTGGAATCGGAAGGCCTGCTGACGCTGGAGCCGCACCGCGGGGCCCACGTCCGTCCGCTGGGGGACGACGATCTCCAGGAGATCTTCGACGTCCGGCTCATGATCGAGAGTCACGGCCTCCGGCGCGACCCCCACCGGATCACCGCCGAGGTCATCGCCCCGCTGCGAGTGGCCGTGGAGGAGGCTCGCGCGGCGCTGGCGGCGAACGCCTTCGAGGCGTGGCATCACGCCTCACTGCGGTTTCACGACGGCCTGGTCGCGCTCGCCGACAACCGTCAGCTCACGCGACTCCACGAAGAGCTGAAGATCTCGCTGCGCCGCTACCAGATCTCGGTCATCGGATTGCCCGGACAGCCGGAGCGCTCACACGCCGAGCACGAGGCGATCCTGGACGCCCTCGAGCACGGCAAGCTCGAGCAGGGCGCGGGCCTGGTCGCCGCCCACATCACGAACCTCAAAGAGGCCGTGCTCAAAGCCATGGTGAGGACGGAATGAGACTCGTCGACCTGTCGCATCCCTGGAACATGCACACGCCCGGTTGGGTCGGCTACCCGGGCTCCAAGATCTACTACACGCAGACGCTCCAGACGAACCGCATCGTGTCCCAGCGGGTGGAAACGTCGCTGCACGTGGGCACGCACCTGGACGGGCCGATGCACGCTGCCGACGGCGCCGGCGACATGGCGTCGCTGCCCCTGACCAAGCTGGTTCACGAGGGCGTGATCGTCGACATCTCGGACGTGGTGGAGGACTGGAGCATCATCACGCCCAAGCACATCACCGACCGCATGCAGGTCAAGCGCGGCGACATCGTCATCCTGCACACCGGCTACCACCGCTACTACGAGGGCAAGCCGCAGCAGGACCTCACCCGATACTTCTGCATGCATCCCGGCGGCACCCGCGAGCTCGCCCAGTGGATGCACGACATGGCGATCTCATGGTGGGGAATCGATGCCGGCTCGGGCGATCATCCGATGAACACGACCATCCGCCACATGCGGCCGGACCTCACGCACCGCTTCGAGGAAACGGTCGGCCAGTCAGTCCGCGAGTTCTTCGGCGAGTACGAGTACCGCCATCACAAGAGCGGGCGGCTGGTGAAGGAAGACATCTTCCCGATGCACTACCTGGCCTTTCCCGAAGGCTGCATCCACGCCGAGAACGTGGGCGGAGACATCGAGAAGGTTCTCAACACCCGTTGCATCATCGGCGCCTTCCCCTGGAAGTTCGAGGGCGGCGAGGCGTGTCCGTGCCGCATCATCGCCTTCCTCGACGTGGGTCCCCTCAGCGTGGAGGAGGTACAGGGCGCGGTCGGAAAGAAGTCGAGCGTGGCCGGCCCGGCTAGTGCCGGAGGAGCTCGCGGGGCAGGTTCCGGCGGTCGAGCGGCCCGTAGGTCGTCAGCGCCAGCCGGTCCTCGTCGATCAGCTCGCTGACGAGCGCCTGGACCTCCTCGTGCTTGACGCGCTCGATGGCCTGGATCATCTGATCCATGGTCAGGAACGAGCCCAGGTGCATCTCGTGCTTGGCCAGGCGGTTCATGCGGCTGGACGTGGATTCCAGCGAGAGCATGAGGCTGCCCTTGAGATGGTCCTTGGCCCGCTTGAGATCGTCGGCTGACACGCCGTTCTTCTTGAGGTCGCGAATCTCCTTCAGCGTCGACTTGAGCACCTTGGAGAAGTTGCCGCCGTCGGTGGCGGCGTAGACGTAGAGCACCCCGGTGTCGCGGAACGCCTGGACGCCGGAGTGGATCGAGTAGACCAGGCCCTGGCGCTCGCGCACTTCCTGGAAGAGCCGCGAGGACATGCTGCCGCCGATCACGTCGTTGAGCAGGAACAGGGCGTAGCGCTCGGGCGCGATGTGGCTGAGCCCGGGGAAGCCCATGACGAGATGCACCTGCTCGAGCTCCTTGTGGACGATGTTCACGCCCGGCTTCAGGACCGGCGCGGACTCGTCGCGGTCGCCCGACGAGCGGACGAAGCCGTTGAAGCCCGCGCCGAAGAGCTCGATGACCCGCTCATGGGTCACGTTGCCGGCCACCGAGATGATGATCCGAGGAGGCGTGTAGGCTTCGACGAAGTGA
>MNEG01000145.1 GCA_001917585.1 Candidatus Rokubacteria bacterium 13_1_40CM_68_15 | reverse complement strand
TGGATCGCCTGATAGCCGCCGATCGGTCGCCCGCCCTGCACGCGCGTCCTGGCGTGCTCGACCGCGAGGTCGAGGATGCGCTGGGCGCCGCCCACCATCTCCGCGGTGCGTGCCAGGGCGCCGGCCGCGCGCGCGGGCGTCAGCAGCGCGCCGCCGTGGCCGGCCGGTCCCAGACGGTCGTCGGCGGTAACCTCCACGCCGTCGAAGACGATTTCGAAAATCTTCTCGCCGCTGATTGGAGCGAGCGGGAGCCGAGCGATACCGCGCCGATCCGTGGGCAGCAGCACCAGGCTGAGGCCCTCGCCCTCGCGCACGACGACCGCCAGGAGATCGGCGACGTGAGCGTCCTTGACGAAAAGCTTGCGGCCGGTCAGGCGGCCCGGCACGCGGCAGGCCAGCGCGACGTCATCGGGATCGCCCGAACCGCTCTCCTCCGTCAGCGCCAGCGTAGCGATACGCTCGCCGCTCGCCAGGGCAGGAAGCAGATGCTTCTGCTGATCAGCGCTGCCCGCGGCGGCCAGCAACGACGTGACCACGACCGCGCTCGTGACGAACGGGCCGGGCAGGCACGCATAGCCCATCTGCTCGACGAGCAGGACCACGTCGAGCATCGAGCCTCCGCTGCCACCGAGCGCCGGCTCCACCAGGAGCCCGGGCCATCCAAGCTCGGCCATCTGACTCCAGAGCTTCTCGTCGAAGCCGCGCTCGTCGAGCGCCCAGGCCTGCACGCGCTCCGGCGGGCAATGGCGCCGCAAGAACTCGCGGGCGGTGGAGACGAGCATCTGCTGGGCGGGTGACGGCGTGACGTCCATCGCCTCAGCCAGCTTTCGCTTCCGCCGGTAATCCGAGACCGCGCACCGCGACGGTCGTTCTCAAGACTTCGGCGGTACCGCCAGCGATGGTGTGGCCAAGGCTCGTCTGATAGAGCTGCGCGATCTGCCCGTCGAGCTTCGCCCACGGCGAGCCCGCGCGCAGCGGGCCCCAGAGTCCGAGCAGGTCCATGCCGAGGCGGGCAACTTTCTGTCCCGTCTCGTCGGCGAGGACCTTGGCGATCGCCGTCTCGTAGGTGATCGGTGCGCCGTCGCGGAGCAGACAGGCGGTGCGGTAGAACAGCGCACGCAGCGCGGCGACGTCGACGGCGGCGCCGGCGAGCCGCCGGCGCACGACGGCATCGCGGCCGAGGGGCGTGCCGCGGACGGTCGTCGTGTTCGCATACTCCACGAGCTGGCGCAGCACACGCTCGATGGCCGGCGCCTTGTAGAAGCGGCCCCAGAACCGGTCGGAGTCCAGGCCGTTCAGCAGAGCCACGAAGCCCTCGCCCTCGGGCCCGAGCCGCAGGTCTGCGGGCACCCGCACATCGTCGAGGAAGACTTCGTAGTGGTAGACGTCACCGGTGAGGCTGCGGATCGGGCGGATATCCATGCCGGCGGTTCCGTTCGGGACCACGAACATGCTGAAGCCGCGGCTGCGGCGCCCCTCACGGCTGGTGCGGGCGAACACGAGGCCGTAGCGCGAGATCCCGGCATGGCTCGACCAGATCTTGTGGCCGCGGATCACGTAGTCGTCGCCGTCGCGCCGCGCTTCCGTCTTCAGCGCGAGGAGGTCGGAGCCGGCGCCGGGCTCGCTGTATCCCTGCCAGAACGTCGCCTCGCCGCGGGCGATCGCCGGCAGCACCTCGCGGCGCAGACGCTCGCTGCCGTACTCGATGATCGCGTCCGCTGTCTGCCAGCACCCGGCGAGCGGCCCGAACGGCGCCCCGGCCAGCGCCAGCTCTTCCAGCAGGACGAGCTTGAAGAACATCGGCCGCTCCTGCCCGCCGTGCGCCTTCGGCCACGTCATGCTCAACCAGCCCTGCTCGGCCAGTGCGTGGAGGAAGGCGTGCGAGTGCGAGCCCGAGCCGTAGCCGGCGTCCGTTCCGTCGACGGCGAAGCGCTCCGGTGGATGCTCGGCGAGGAAGCGCTTGACCCCGGCGGCGAAGGCCTGTTCGTCGGCGGTGAACGCGAAGTCCATGAAGGAGTGGACTATACCCCTTCCCAGAGAGTGAAGCCGGCGGCCGAGAAGTCCTCGTCGAAGCCGAGCACGTGCCGGCACGCGAGCGCTTCCATGACCGCGAAGCTGACGGCATCGGTGTAGGTGACAGGACGAGGCGCCAGGCGCTCGATCCAGCGACGCGCGGCCGCATGCTCGTCCGAGGTCGGAAAATGAATCGTGACGCTCTCGCTGGCGTCGATGCGCTCCAGTGCGCGCAGCGCGGGCTCTATGCCGGCCCGGAAGAGCGTCAGGCGATGGGCCTCGGCAATGACGAGGTTGGTCGTCACCAGTGGAATTCGGGACTGGAGAGCATCGCGGAAGAGGCGATCAGCCTCGGCATGGTGCTGGTCGCGCCGGCTGCGCAGCGCGATCCAGGCGCCGCTATCGACGAACAGTCGCGCGGGAGCGGCGGCGGCGCGGGCGGTACGGTGCCGGCGGCTCGGCAACGAACGTCTCGCTCAGATAGCGATCGAAGCTCGCGCTCAGATCGGCGGGAAGGCCTTCGATGTCGCCGCTGAGATCGAGCAACGGATCCTCGGCGGGCCGCCGCGTGAGCGCGCGAACGGCAGCGCGGATCGCCTGCGACTTGGTCCACCCGCGCTCGCGCGTCCAGGCCTCGAGTCGTGCGAGGTCGTGGTCGTCGAGGTACACTTGCAGCGGCCGGGTCATGATCGACTAAAGTATGTGATCATGATGAGCGTGTCAACGAGATCATGAGGAGGCCTTATCGATGATTCCGAAAGAGCGCCTCGACTTCTCGCCGATCGAGGGCCGCCCGCCGCTGCGGCTGCCCGACGGCCTGCGCATGGTCATCTGGCCGGTGATCGCCCTCGAGGACTGGGATGTAGGCCGTCCGATGGCGCGCACCGTCATCCCACCGCCCCAGGGCCAGCCGATGCTCCCCGACGTGCCGAACTGGAGCTGGCACGAGTACGGGATGCGCGTGGGATTCTGGCGACTCAAGCGCATGCTCGAGCGGCTGGGGATCGCGCCGACGGTGACCCTGAACGCGCGGACGTGCGAGAGCTATCCCCAGGTGGTGGAGGCGTGCCTGAAGAACCGGTGGGAGCTCAACGCGCACAGCTACGAGCAGATCCCGATGCACCGGCTCGACGACGAGCGCGCGGTCATCCAGCGGTCAGTCGAGATCATCGCGAAGTTCTCCGGCACGCGGCCGCGTGGCTGGTTCGGGCCCGGATTGACCCAGACGCTCACGACGCTCGACCACCTCGCGGAGGCGGGGATCGAGTACATCGGCGACTGGGTGCTCGACGACGAGCCGGTCACGCTCAGGACCACCTCGCGGCCGGTCGTGGCGCTGCCGTACAACTTCGAGATCCACGACATCGTCCTGATGGCGGTCCAGCACCAGCCCTCCGACGCGATGTACTCGCGCGCGATGGACCAGTTCGAGTGCCTCTACGAGGAGAGCGCGGAGCGGCCGAAGATCATGGCGATCGCCTGTCATCCGTACCTGTCCGGCGTGCCGCACCGCATCCGGCACGTCGAGCGGGCGTACGAGGCCATCCTCCGTCGCAAGGGCGTCGTCGCGTGGGACGGCGCACACATCCTCGACTGGTATCTGAAGGAGCGTCCGCTGCGATGACGATGCGCCCCCGTTCAGCTCCACTGCTTCTTGAGGTCGCGCGCCTTGTTCGCCGACGCCGTCAAGGCGTCGCGCGGGCTCGCCTTCTTGATGAGCGCATTCTGGATCTGCTGCTGCGTGAAGCGGTCCCACTCGTTGTACCAGGGCGCCTTGACGTTCGTCCTGCTCCTGGCCTTCGCGTACTGCTGGCTCCGGACCTCGAGATCCCAGCCGGCGTCCTTGTGGACCTTGACCATGTCGGGGTCTCGGTCGAGTGACATGAAGGCGTAGCCGACCCCGTACTTCCTGTACCAATCCTTGGCCGTGTAGTAGACCCCGGTCTTGTCCTTGCCGCCCATGTAGTAGATGAGACGCCAGGCGCCGTCCTTCACCTTGGTCTTCGCGCCGAGGCAGTAGAGGCGCGTCCAGCCCATCGGTCCTTTTCCGACGTCGGCCAGGCCAGGGAAGCGGGTCGCGGTGACGTCACCGGCGCGCTTGCTGAGCTTCGGGTTGTTCACCCGAGGCAGCACGTTGCCGACATTCGAGGTGAATACGCCCTGACCGCTGACGAAGACGTCGCGCGCTTGAGTCTCGTCCAGCTCCAGTCCCTTCGGGTCGAGGATCTTCCAGTCGTGGATAGCCTGGACCAGCCACTCGAGCACGGCGAGCGCGGTCTTGTCCTTGTCCGGATAGAGGGCACTCAAATCCTCGTCGAACAGGTTACCGCCGGACGAGAAGACCATCGACCAGAACTCGTTGAGCCCGTCCACGTTCGTCTTGAACCCTTTGAGGATCGGGTACTCGACCAGGCCAGCCTTCTTGACCGCGAGCGCCGCTTGCTTGAGCTGCTCGAGCGTGACCGGCGCTCTGTCGACACCTGCTTTCTGGACGAGCTTCCGGTCGTACATGTACACGTAGATGTCCCCGTAGTAAGGCGTGCCGTACTGTTTGCCTTTGTACCCGAGCGCCTCCAGGTTGAACGGGAAGATGTCGCGGTCCAGCTCGGCCAGGCCCGGTAGCCCATCGATGGGCTGGACCCAGCCTGCCTCGACCCAGGCGCCGAGGTTGATGTCGCGAACGTAGTACGCGTCGGGCTGGGTTCCCGCGTTGAACAGAGCGACCATCTTCTCGTTGTAGAGCTGGAGGTCGAGCGGCGTGTACTCCACCTTCACGTCCGGGTTCTGCTCCATGAAGCGCTTGACGTTGGCCTCGACGACCTGTGGCTCGAACGCCCAGCCCGAGAACCGCACGACGCTCTGCGCGCGAGCGGCGCGGGGGGCCGCGGCGATGGTCAGACCTAACCCGGCGCCAGCGGCGGTGAGGAAATGGCGGCGAGAGATCGCGTGGGACATGGCGCACTCCTTTCTGATGCGGGCTCAGCCCTTGACCGCGCCCGAGACGAGCCCCTGGATGATAAGCCGCTGGAAGAGGAAGGCGAGGACCAGCGGCGGGACGACGGCGAGAACGCCGCCGGCGGCCATGAGCGTCCGCTCGGTGGTGACGTCAGTGGCAAAGCCGGCGACGACGACCGGAACGGTCTTCGCCGCCATGCTGGAAGTAAGGATTACGGCGAAGAGGTAATCGTTCCAGGCGGTCATGAAGGCGAACATCGCTGCAGCGACGAGGCCGGGCGCCGCGGCGGGAAGCAGCACGCGTATCATCATGCGGCCCCGGCCGCAGCCGTCGACGAGGGCGGCCTCTTCGAGCTCGCGTGGGATCCCCTGGAAGTAGCTCTTGAGCAACCAGATCGTGAACGGCAGCGTGAACGTCAGATAGGTCATCACGAGAGCCAGAAGGTTGTCGAGGAGGCCGAGCGTCTTGATGACGAGGTAGAGCGGCACGATGAGCGCGATCCCCGGGACCATGCGCGAGCCAAGATAGAGAAAGAGCAGCGTGCGGCGGCCGGGGAAGCGCAGGCGCGCGAAACTGTAGCCGGCCAGGATCCCGAGCGCGAGGTTCAAGCCTGCGGTGCCGGTGGCCGCGACGAGCGAGTTCAGGATGCTCGGTACCGTATTCTCGGCCGCCCGGCTTCCGACGATAGATCGTGTCCCGCCGGGCGCGGCGAAGATGGCGTAGTTGTCGAGCGTGGGTCGCGCCGGAATCCACCGCGGTGGGAAGGCCATCGCGTCGGACTCGTGCATGAAGCTCGTCAGCACGAGCCAGGAGAACGGGGCGAGGAAGTAGGCGGCGACGACGATGCCGGCGAGCGTGAGCCACACGGTGCGACGGCGCTTTCCGCCCTTCACACCTCGAATTCCCCTCGCCCGTAGAGCAGGTAAAAGTAGACCAGCGCCAATCCCAGGGTGATCAGGCTGACGGTATACGCATAGGCATTCCCGAGGCCGAAGTCGAGGCTGTCGAACGTCGTGAGGTACGTCTGCCAGACGAGCGTGGTGGTCGCCGTGCCGGGCCCGCCGGCGGTCAGCACATAGATGAGGTCGAAGACACGAACAGCGAGCATGGTCTGGAGGATGAGGACGACGAGGAGCGGCTGGGCCAACCACGGCAAGGTGACGTGGCGGAAGAGCCGCCAGCCCCCGGACCCATCGACACGACCGGCATCGTATAGCTCCGCCGGTATGGTCTGAAGGGCGGCCAGGAGCAGGATGACGGCGAGCGGAAGCGCGTTCCACACGTGCGCCGTCACGAGGGCGAGGAGGGCGCTGGTCGGATCGGAGAGCCAGCCACGATAGCCCGCGAGCAGGCCGAGGCTCACGAGGAGCCCATTCAGGGCGCCGACCTTGGCGTCGTAGATCCACTGCCACATGAGGCCGTTGACGACCGGAGGGATGGCCCACGGAATCAGAACGAGAGTCCTGACGAGGCCGCGGGTCGGGAAGGGCTCGTTGAGGAGGAGCGCGATCAGTGTGGCGAGCACGACGACGATGGCAACACCCAGGGCGGTGAAAAGGAGCGTCACCTGGAGCGCCGTCCAAAACTCCTCGGAGCCCAGGATTCCGACGTAGTTCTCGAGGCCGACGAAGCGGAAGAGACGCGGGCGCTTGAGATTGTAATGGTGGAGGCTGAGCCAGGCCGAGTAGACGATCGGGTAGCCGACGAGCAGGATGATGGCGAGGAGGGCCGGCGCATTGAGAAGGAACGCGAGCGAGGGCTCGGACAGCTTCCTGCCGCTCGCGCGAGCGCTCACAACGCCTCCCCGGCAACGGTGCGACACCGGGACTGTAGGGCGTCGGGTGGGGAGCGTCAAGCGACTCACTGATCAAGGAACGATGGAGTGTATCGTGTGAGCGGTCGCCAATGAGATGAGCGAGATGGATCGACTGATGAATGGATTCCCGCCGACGCCGGACGCGCAGGTCACGCTGGCCAACTGGCGGACGTCACCGTTCAACCGATGGGCATTCCATCACGTGCGCGAGGTCGTACCGTCAGCAGATCTTCCCAACGATCCTGCCAATACTCTGGAGCTTCCATCCGCTCCGGTCGACATGGGGAAGCTGGGGATCGATCAATTCTTCGACGAGACGAACACCGACGGCCTGGTGATCCTGCACCGCGGCCGGATCGTGTTCGAGCGCTACGCCAACGGGATGACGACCGAGAGCCCTCACATCCTCATGTCGGTGTCGAAATCACTGCTCGGGCTGCTCGCCGGCGTGCTCGCCGATCGAGGTGCTCTCGAGCCCGACCGCGCCGTGACGGATGTCATCCCCGAAGTCGGGGGGACGGCCTACAAGGGTGCGACGATCCGCCAGCTCCTCGACATGCGAGCGGGCATCGCCTTCGACGAGGACTACCTGGCGACCTCGGGTCCGATCATCGCGTACCGGAAGGCGGTCAACTGGAACCCGCTCGAGCCCGGCGACACCCCCGCCGATCTACGATCTTTCTACCAGGAGATGACGAAATCAGCCGGGCCGCACGGCGGTCCCTTCAACTACGTCTCGCCGAACACGGATCTCCTCGGCTGGGCCATCGAGCGCGCGACCGGCGACCGCTATGCCGACTTGATGAGCGAGCTGATCTGGAAGCCCATGGGCGCCGCCCGCAGCGCCTACATCACGGTCGATCGCCTGGGCGCGCCGCGATGCGCCGGAGGCGTGTGCACGACCGCCCGAGATCTCGCGCGCGTCGGTCAACTGATGGTGCAGGGAGGGGCGCGCGGCAGCGCGCAGATCATTCCGGAGAGCTGGATCGACGACATCACACGCAACGGTGATCCCGACGCCTGGGCCGCCGGCAACGGCGTCGCTTTCTTTCCCGGCCTGCCGCTCCGCTATCGCAGCAAGTGGTACGTGGAGGACGGCGCCGCGCCGGTGCTCTTCGGCTTCGGCATCCACGGCCAGTTCCTGTTCGTCGATCGCACGCACGAGATCGTCATCGCGAAGGTGTCGTCGCAGGCGCTGCCGATCGACGTCGCCCGCATCGGGCTGGCCATGCGCGCGGTGGCGCGGATCAGGGAATTTCTCGCTCGCGCTTCGGGGTGAGGACTACCTCGACCCAAGGCGGTGGTTCGCCTCTACCGCGCCAGAGGGTGCAAGACGCCGATCGCCCAGCCGACGTCCAGACGCTCCCCGAGCCAACCGGGCGTCGCGGTTCGCGCGTGCAGGTGCTGGCCGAACCGAACCGCGCAGCCCGGGAAGCGACAGCCGCGGTCTCGATGGTGGAGCGCCCGCCGTAACGCCGGCGGGATCGTCCGGGTCCGGGCCGCCACCTCCACGACACGGCCGTCGTCGCCGTGTCGCATCATCACGCGGCTCGCGTCGCATGCCAGGCGCCGGGACGGTTCCGCGGGAACGTGCGCGCCGTCCTCGAGGACCGACTGGCCGGGCTGATCGGGATCGCGAGGACCGGCGCATCGACATGGACGACGACCTGATATCGCTCTCCCGGTGCGCCGGGATCGATGCCGTGGTGGAGGGACGTCTCCGCGAGCAGCGCCAACGCGTCCGCCTGCTGCTGCGCCATCGTCGGCGTTTCCGCGAAAGCGTCCACAGGGTCGGCGTCGCCGTGCTGCAAGCGCGTCTCCTGGTACAGCGTCTGGCGCGCCGCGGCCAGCGCCTGCACGAGCAGCGCGCCGACCTCGGGTTCGAGCCGCCCGCGGACAATCACCATGCCGCCTTCGTCTTGATACACGTGAAGGGCCCGGCCTGCGTGTTGCCGCGTACTCTCGCGTGCCTCGGCCTGCCGGTCCACCCTTCGCCAGCCGCGAACCAACCGCTCGACGTGGGCGGCGGTGCCGGCCCTGCCGAGCGCGAGCAACTGCTCTTCGGTCTCCGGTGTCGCGACACGGGTCAGGGCGCGGACCTTGGCGTACGACAGCTCCCCGCGCGCGAGAGCCTGGGCCAGCAGAGGCAGCGTTCCCAGCGCACGCGCAACTCTGACCCGCTCGCGCGCCGCGCCCGCGTCGAGCCCCACCCGCCAGCCCAGCCAGGCGGCGCAGGAGCGGAATCCGACATTCCAGCCGCCTCGGGCGTCGAACTCGCGGATGAGATCGAGAAGGCGTGCGGTCGCGGCGTCGAGGTGCGCCGACGGCTCGGCGATCTCGTCGCCCAGTGGGTCCAGATCTCGAGAGCAAGTCTGCATGGCGAGTCTTCCTTGTGTGTGGGCGACTCTACACCCGAGTTTCGGAGCCACCTGGGAAGCACGACAAGCGGTGATCACGACGGGAACGGAATTTTCGCGACGAGCCCACTCACGACAGCATGTCGGGCTCGTATGGGCCGCTGGGCCGGCATTCACGAGGCGCTGTCGACATGCGGGCGCTGCTCGCTCGGAAAGCTGTCAAGGAGAAATCGCAGGGGACAAGCTCGAGGGTTGGCAGCCGCATCCGTCAGGTATCAGTTTTTGGGCGCTGACTACAGCATCGCTCGTGTGCTATCCGGCGCGAGGGATCGTTGTGGAACAAGCCTGAGCGGTCAGTGTTACAGTCTCGAATGGCTGACGCAGCTGGCTTTCGTGAAGCACTGGAGGAGCCTATCGTGAAGGTTTCGTACGACCGGGGAAACCTCGTTGCCGTAGAGATTCTCGACGCGTCGCAACGCGTGACGGACGCTCGGCGGGTCGACTTTCAGATGACCGAATAGCTCGAGGGCAGCACCGGAAGCCTGTCGCGTGCAGCTCATTGCTGATCGCCTCGTTCTCTCTCCCTCCGACCTGAACGACTACGTCGAGTGCGAGCACTTGACGACCCTTGCGCGCGAGGTGGCGCTGGGGAAGCGGCCCCGGCCCCACGTGGCCAACCAGTACGCCGAGCTGCTCGGCCGCAAGGGCGAGGAGCACGAGGCCGCGTATCTCGCACAGCTGCGAAGCCAAGGCCGCCAGGTCGTCGACGTCAGGCCCTCCGATGTTTGGGACTTCGCGGCAGGGGCGCAAGCGACCGTCGACGCCATGCGCGGCGGCGCCGAGGTCATCTACCAGGCGACGTTCGTCCACGGTGATTGGCGAGGCCGTGCCGACTTCCTCGAGAGAGTCGCGCGGCCGACCACCCTTGGCGCGTGGGGTTACGAGGCGGTCGACGCGAAGCTCGCGCGGGCCGAGAAGCCGACGTACGTCCTGCAACTCTGTTTCTACAGCGAGGCCATCGAGGCCATCCAGGGTGTGCCGCCCGAGGTCATGCACGTGTTGCTGGGAATCGGCGAGCGTCGAACGCTGCGCCGTGCTGACTACGCAGCCTACTATCGTCGCGTGCGCCGTGGCTTCGTGGCTGCGCTCGCCCAGCGCGCCCCCACGGAGCCGTACCCGGTCGAGCACTGCACGCTCTGTGAGTTTCGCGAAGTGTGCAACGAACGATGGGCTCGCGAAGACAACCTCTCGCTCGTCGCCGGAATCCGCCGCGAGCAGGTGAAGCGGCTGCGGGCCGGCGGTATCGACACGCTCGCCGGCCTGGCCCAGTCGCCAGAGCGCTCAAAGGTAGATCACGTCGCCCCGCACACCTTCGAGACGCTCCACGAGCAGGCCGCGTTGCAGCTCGCGCGCCGCGCGACCGGACGGCTCGAATGGCGCCTCTTTCCGGTCGAAGAGGAGCGCGGCTTCCAGCGTCTGTCGCGACCGTCGCCGGGCGACGTCATCTTCGACATCGAAGGCGATCCGTTCTGGGAGCCGGCTCGCGGCCTGCACTTCCTCTTCGGGCTCCTGGTCGCACACCGGGATCGCTGGGAGTACCGGACGAGCTGGTCTCACGACCGCGCCGAGGAGAGGCGAGCCTTCGAGACGCTCATCGACTTCTTCCACGAACGCCTGGCCTCGTATCCGGACATGCACGTCTACCACTACGGCGCCTACGAGACCACCGCGATCGGACAGCTCATGGGCGTCTACGCGACGCGCGAGGACGCCGTGGACGAGCTGCTGCGCCGCGAGGTCTTCGTCGACCTGCACGGCGTCGTGCGGCAGGGATTGCGCGCGGGCGTGTCGAGCTACTCGCTGAAAGAGATCGAGGCCCTACCCGCATTCCGCCGGCGGGCCGGAGTCACCACCGGCACCCGCGCGGTGCTGGAATACGAACGCTGGATGCACGCGCGCGACGACGGAATGCTTCACGCGATCGCCGTCTACAACGAAGACGATTGCCGGGCGACACTGGCGCTTCGCGAGTGGCTCCTCGCCCATCGCCCCGATGATGCCGTGTGGGCCGAAATCCCGGAGGCGAGGGAAGTCGCCGAAGAGAAGCGGGCGGCCGAAGGCGAGCGCGAAGCGTTGCGCCAATCGCTCCTCGCCGGCAGCGACGAAGGATCGCCGCGCTGGCTTGCCGGTGAGCTGCTCGAGTACCACCGTCGCGAGGCACGGCCCGCCTGGTGGTGGTTCTTCGCGCGCTGCCGGATGTCCAGCGACGAGCTGATCGACGACGCCGAATCGATCGGCCGTCTTCGGCCCGACGGCAGACCCGTCGCGGCCAAGCGCTCGACGGACTACCGCTTCAGCTTCCCACCCCAGCAGCACAAGCTGTCGCCGGGTGACGTGCCGATCGATCCAGCCACGGGAAAGCCAGCCGGGACCATCCAGCTCGTGGACGACGCGTCGGGCGTGATCGTTCTCCGGCGAGGCCCGAGCCTCGCGTCGGTGCCGTTGCCCAGCGCCCTCATCCCGCCGAAGCCTTACGACACCGTCGAGCAGCGCGCCGCGCTCGCACGCCTCGCGGCTTCGATCCTCGCGGGCGACGGCCGCTATCCCGCGCCGGCCGACATCCTGGCGCGAGCCCGGCCGCGCTTCGCCAGGCCTCGCACGACGGTGCAGGCGACCGACCTTGGCGAGCTGCGCGAGCTGGCCGCGACGCTCGACGGCAGCTATCTCTTCATCCAGGGACCGCCGGGCACCGGCAAGACGTGGACGGGCGCGCGGATCGCCGTGGAGCTGATCCGTCGCGGCCAGCGTGTCGGGATCGCGGCGACGAGCCACAAGGCCATCCACAACTTGCTCGACGAGATCGGGAACGCTGCACGGGAAGAAAAGCTCCGCTTCCGGGGCCTCAAGAAGTCGAGCGCAGGCAACGCCGAAAGCGAGTACACGAAGGCTTCCATCACCAGCAAGGCGGAGCTCAGCGAGCTGATCGCCGAGGCTCCGCGCGTCCAGCTGCTCGCCGGCACGGCCTGGCTGTTCGCGCACCACGAGTTCGACGGGGCGGGCCTGATCGACACGCTCATCATCGACGAGGCCGGGCAGGTCGCGCTGGCCGACGCGCTCGCCATGGGCACGGTGGCTCGCAACGTCATCCTGCTCGGCGACCCGCTCCAGCTCGCCCAGGTCTCTCAGGGCACGCACCCCGCCGGCAGCGGCGCCTCGGTCCTCGAGCACCTGCTGGCCGCACGCGCCACCGTGCCGCCCGACCTCGGCGTATTCCTGGACCGCACGCGCCGCATGCACCCGGACGTCTGCCGGTTCGTTTCGGAAGTCGTCTACGACGGGCGGCTTTCGTGGATGCCGGAGGTCGCGCAGCAGGCGACGGCCTTCGGGACGGGACTCAGGTACCTGTCCGTGGAGCACTCCGGCAACATGGCTTCGTCGCCGGAGGAGGCCGCGTGCGTGGCCCGCGAGATCGCCGGCATGCTCGGCGCCCGGTGCACCAACGCGAAGGGCGAGACCCGAGCGCTGCGCCCTGAGGATTTCATGGTCGTCGCGCCGTACAACGCCCAGGTGCGCTGTCTGCGCCAGGCGCTCGGCGCCGCCGACCTCGGCGACGTGCCCGTCGGCACCGTCGACAAGTTTCAGGGACGGGAGGCCCCGATCGTCTTCTACTCGATGGCGACCTCCAGCGCCGACGACATCCCGCGCAGTCTCGAGTTCCTGTTCTCGCGCAACCGGCTAAACGTCGCCATCTCGCGCGCGATGTGCCTGGCCTACGTCGTGGCGAGCCCCCGCCTGCTCGAATCGCGCGCGCGGACGATCGAGCAGATGCGCCTGATGAATGCGTTGTGCCGCTTCGTGGAGATGGCATAGATCACAGCGCGTCCGGTATCGAAATCGAATAGTCTCTCGGCAGAAACTATCGCGGAGGCGAAAGCCATGGGTCTCCTGGACGGGAAGGTTGCGGTCGTGACGGGGGCGGGCAGCGGGATCGGTCGTGGGGTGGCGCTGGGCTTGGCCGCGGCGGGCGCCAGTGTCGTGGTCAACGACTACGGCGTGACGGTCGACGGACGTGACCCGTCGAGCGACCGCGCCCTGGGGGTCGTCAAGGAGATCGAGACGCGCGGCGGCCGGGCCGTCGCGAACGCCGACAGCGTGGCGACGATGGCAGGGGGGCAGGCGATGATCGACGCCGCGCTGAACACGTTCGGCGACCTCCACATCGTCGTCTGCTGCGCCGGAATCCTGAAAGAGCGGATGATCTTCAACATGACCGAGGAGGAGTGGGACTCCGTCGTCGCCGTCCATCTCAAGGGCCACTTCACGGTGATGCGTCCGGCGACGAAGCACATGCGCGAGCGGCGCTATGGGCGGATCGTCACCTTCACGTCCACCGCCGGGCTCGAGGGCAGCCCGGGCCAACCGAACTACTCGGCGGCCAAGGAAGGTATCGTGGGCCTGACGCGCTCGACGGCGCTCGCGATGGCGAAGTACGGGGTGACCGTGAACTGCATCTCGCCGACCGCCGAGACGCGGATGACTGAACGACTCCCGGACGGCCGCCGGGCGCAGGCGGCGGCGCCGCCCGAAGCGATCGCCCCGGTCGTCGCATTTCTCGCGAGCGATCGTGCCGCCCACGTCACCGGGCAGATCCTGCACGTTCGCGGCAACCAGGTGTCGCTCTGGTCGCACCCGGCGCCGATACGCGCGATCACGAGCCGCGAGGGGTGGACGCCGGAAGCCCTCGCTGATGTCTACGACACTGCGCTCGGCCAGGATCGCTTGCGACGCATCGACGCGCTCGGGATCATTTGGCCGCCTCGTAGCTCCTAGCCGCGACTTTTTCGGCCTCCAGGCATCGGAGAACCTTACACCTCCACGCGGGGTTGGGCTTTTCAGCGTGGGCATCTGCTCGCGCGGGGATTTGCCGCGGCAGCCGCGGTATATATCGCGTGCGCCCAAGACGAAGCCGCGATCGCCGAATCGGCGGGCGGCGACTCCCACCGTCGCGAGAAAAACGATATACACCGTCGCGTTTGGCGTTCGGCTTGCACTATCTGCGCAATTGGCCACACACACGGAGGATTGAGATGACATATCAGCATGTGCCGAAGGTGTTAACCCTCTGGGTCGCGCTTGCCCTGCTCATCCCCACACCGCGGGCGTTCAGTCAGGAACGCATCGAGCGAGCTGAGCGCGCCGAAAGGCCAGAGCGAGCCGAAGGTGTCGAGCGGACCGACCGACCGGAGCGGGCTGAGCGGGTGGATCGCATCGAGCGCGTCGAGAAGCTGGAGCGTGTGGAGCGCCCGGAGCGCATCGAGCGGGTTGAGAAGCTCGAGCGGGTCGAGCGCCCGGAGCGCGTGGAGCGAGTCGAACGGGTGGAGCGAGTCGAGCAGCCTCAGCGTGTCGAGCGACCGCAGCGCGTGGAGCGACCTGAACGCGTCGAGCGCCGGGGCAAGTAGACAACTGGAAGAGGACGGGATCTTGGGCAGAAGCTGACCGTCCGGGCGGCGGAAGTGAAGGTCGCCGCCCGGCTGTCGGCGAGCCGGTCGGTTGGGCGCCCGTCGCCGCTGTGTCGCATACGCCCGGTCACAGTCGAGACTGCCAGTATCCCGGCCGTCGCCTACCGTGAGCCACCGCGATGACTTCGACGCCGTCACCGCGTAGCAGGTAAATCAGGCTGAAGGGGAATCGAGGGAAGACGTACTGCCGAGCGCGGTCTCCGTAGCGGGGCCAAGCACGTGGGTTCTCGGCAACGCGACTGCGTGCCGTAGCTCTTCAAGAAAGCCATGAGCCGCGGCGGGATTGCGAGCGGCGTACCATTGATAGGCCGATTCCGCCTCCTGCGCCGCGGCAGGATGGAACCTGACGGCGGCCGGGGCCATTCAGCGCCGGTACAGCCGTTCTCTAAGCTCTTCCCACGGAATCGTTTGGACGGTGCCCGAGTCGAGTTCCGC
>MNEG01000158.1 GCA_001917585.1 Candidatus Rokubacteria bacterium 13_1_40CM_68_15 | reverse complement strand
CCTCCAGGGCGAGCGCCCGCTGGCCAAGGACAACCGCACGCTCGGGCGGTTCCACCTGACCGGGATCGCGCCGGCGCCCCGCGGCGTGCCCCAGATCGAGGTCGCGTTCGACATCGACGCCAACGGGATCCTCAACGTGTCGGCGAAGGACAACGCCACCGGCAAGCAGCAGCAGATCACGATCACGGCGTCGTCCGGGCTCAGCAAGGCCGACGTCGAGCGGATGGTCAGAGAGGCCGAGGCGAACGCCGCTGAGGACGCCCGGCGCCGGCAAGAGATCGAGCTGCGAAATCAGACCGACTCCCTCGTGTACTCGATCGAGCGCGGGCTCGCGGAGCAGGGCGCGAAGCTCTCCGAGACCGAGCGCGCGGCGATCGAGCAGGCCCTCAGCGAGGCTCGCGACGCCCTGAAGGCGGACGACGTGGAGCGGATCCGCCGGGCCCAGGAAAGCCTGACCCGCGCCTCCCAGAGTCTGACCCAGGCGATGTACCGCGAGGCTCGCAGCGGAACGACCGGCGGCGGCCCACAGCAGCCTTCGGGCGGGCCGAAGGAGGGTGAGGTCGTCGACGCCGAATTCACCGACGCAGACGAGCGGAAGGCCGGCTGAGCGCGGTTAATGGGATGGACACCCCCGACGACGATGACCGGGCCGTCGGAGCCGACGACGAGGCTGAGCGTCTGCGCCGCGCCCTCGACGAGCAGCGGGAGCAGTATCTCCGGCTGCTCGCCGACTTCGACAACTTTCGCCGTCGCGCCGCCCGCGAGCACGACGTTGCCGGCCGCGAGGGCCGGCGGGCGGCGCTGCTCCCGCTCCTGGCCGTGCTCGACACGCTGGAGCGCGCGCTCGCCGCCGGGTCGACGGACCGGAACTTCTACGACGGCGTGGCCGCCACGCACCGATTGTTCGTCAATGCCCTGCGGCAGGCCGGTGCCGAGCCCGTTGAGAGCGTCGGCCGACCGTTCGATCCGAATCTTCACGAAGCCGTCGCGACCGCTCCTCCCGACGGCGTCAAGCCCGGGACGGTCGCTCGAGAGGTGAGGCGTGGCTGGCGGCTGGGGGACGAGCTCCTTCGTCCCGCTCAGGTCGTCGTGGCCACGGAACCGGAGCCCAGCGACCGATGGCGGTGAAATTTCGTGACTACTACGAGGTGCTGGGCGTGCCACGTACGGCGACGAGCGATGACATCAAGCGTGCCTACCGCCAGCTCGCCCGCAAGCACCATCCCGATCTGCAGCCGGTTGCCGAGCGGGGACGTGCTGCCGAGCGATTCAAGGAGATCAACGAGGCCTACGAGGTCCTGAGCGACCCCGAAAAGCGCTCCAAGTACGACACCGTCGGCGCGGGCTGGAAGGGCGGGATGGACTTCACCCCGCCGCCCGGCGCGGGCGGCGAGTGGCGGAGCGCTGACGCCTCTTCGTTCGACGACCTCGGCGGGTTCAGCGACTTCTTCGCCTCGCTCTTCGGGCGGCCAACGAGCACGGGCCGCGGCGGGCGTACCGGGGTCCGCATCCAGGTCCCCGGCAACGACGTGGAAGCCGAGCTGCCGCTGACGGTGGAGGATCTGCTGCGCGGAGGCAAGCGTCGGATCACCGTGAACGGCGGCCGCAGCCTCGACGTGCAGATCCCGCCCGGAGCGCGGGAGGGCGTCGTCATGCGCCTGGCCGGTCAGGGCGGCCCGGGCGTGAACGGTGGCCCGGCCGGCGACCTCTACCTGCACATCCGAACGGCACCGGATCCCCACTATCGCGTCACCGGCGACGATCTCGAGATGGAGCTGCCACTCTGGCCGTGGCAGGCCGTCCTGGGCGGCGAGGTCAGGGTCGACACGCCCGACGGCCCGGTCACCCTGAAGGTGCCGCCGGGGACCCAGAGTGGTAGCCGGCTGCGCCTGCGGGGCCGCGGGCTGCCACGTGCGGACGGCAGTCGCGGCGATCTCTATGCCATCGCTCGAATCGTGGTTCCCGAACGCCCCAGTGCGAGAGAGCGTGAGGCATACGAGGCCCTGAAGCGCGGCGCCACCGCCCCGACCGACCGGCCTGCGCGGGTGTAGCGTGGCCGCGATGCCGCGTACGATTCGACCTGGCGAGGTGCTCCTCTCCTTCGACGAGCTGGCGACCGCCGCCGGGATCACTCGCGGGAGACTGGGTCGGCTGATCCGACTCGGGCTCGTGGAGGCGACGGGCCCGACGACGAGCACGTTCACCGCGGGGACAGCGGCCCAGCTGAGACGTATGATTCGCCTGCACGTGGATCTCGGCGTGAATTACATCGGGGCAGCGATCATCGTCGACCTCGTTCAACGGCTCGAGCGCCTGCAGGCCGAGATGGCTCGCCGGCGCGATCACTGAGGGGGAGGGCGCCATGGATCTCAACCGACTGACCGAGAAGGCCCAGGACGTGATCCGCCAGGCGCAGAGCCTCGCCCAGCGCCATGGCCACCAGCAGATCGATGCCGAGCACCTCGCGGTGGCCCTCCTGACCCAGGACGGTGGCGTGGCCGGGCGCGTCGTCGAGAAGGCGGGCGGCAATCCGGCGGCGCTCGCGCAGCGGCTGCAGCAGGCGCTCGAGCGGCTGCCGCGCGTCTCGGGGCCGGGCGCGCCGGCCGGCCAGGTCTACGTCGCGCCCCGGGCCAACGACGTGCTGACCAAGGCCGAGGCCGAGGCGCAGGGCATGAAGGACGAGTACGTCAGCGTCGAGCACCTGCTCCTGGCCCTCGCCGAGGTCAAGGACGGCGCGGTGGCCGAGGCGTTTCGCGCCGCCGGCTTCACGCGCGCGAAGCTGCTCGAGGCGCTGGCGGCCGTCCGGGGAGGACAGCGCGTGACGAGTCCAACACCCGAAGGCACCTACGAGGCTCTCGAGAAGTACGGCCGCGATCTCACCGCGCTGGCCCAGCAGGGCAAGCTCGATCCCGTGATCGGCCGCGACGAGGAGATCCGGCGCGTGATCCAGATCCTCTCGCGGCGCACCAAGAACAACCCGGTGCTGATCGGGCCGCCCGGCGTGGGCAAGACGGCCATCGTGGAGGGCCTGGCCCAGCGCATCGTGCGCGGCGACGTGCCCGAGGGTCTCAAGAAGAAGCGCATCGTGGCGCTCGACATGGGCGCGCTGGTGGCCGGCGCCAAGTACCGGGGCGAGTTCGAGGAGCGGCTCAAGGCGGTGCTCAAGGCCGTGACGGACTCGCAGGGCGAGATCATCCTCTTCATCGACGAGCTTCACACGGTAGTCGGCGCGGGCGCCGCCGAGGGCGCCATGGACGCCAGCAATTTATTGAAGCCCATGCTGGCCCGCGGCGAGCTCCACTGCATCGGCGCGACGACGCTGGACGAGTACAAGAAGCACATCGAGAAGGACGCGGCGCTCGAGCGGCGCTTCCAGCCGGTCATGGTCGACCAGCCGACGGTAGAGGACACGATCTCCATCCTGCGTGGCCTCAAGGAGCGCTACGAGATCCATCACGGCGTCCGCATCAAGGACTCGGCGCTCGTCGCCGCCGCCGTCCTCTCGGACCGCTACATCACCGACCGGTTCCTTCCCGACAAGGCCATCGATCTCGTGGACGAGGCGGCGGCCCGCCTGCGGACCGAAATCGACTCGATGCCGGCCGAGCTGGACGAGATCACGCGCCGAATATTGCAATCCGAGATCGAGCGCGAGGCCCTGCGCAAGGAGACCGATCCCGCCTCCCGCGATCGCCTGGCCAAGCTCGAGAAGGACCTGGCGGAGCTCCAGACGAAGGCCAAGGCGCTGCGCGAGCAGTGGGAGCGCGAGAAGGCCGCGCTCGAGCGGCCGCGGGAGCTGCGCCGGCGCATCGAGGAGACGAAGCTCGAGATCGACAAGGCGATGCGCGCCGGGGATCTCTCGCGCGCCGCCGAGCTGCAGTACGGCACGCTGACCACGCTCGAGCGCGAGCTGAAGGAAGCCGAGGCGAGCCTGACCGCCAGCGGCGGGCGGCGGCTCATCAAGGAAGAGGTGGACGAGGAAGACATCGCCGAGGTGGTCTCGCGATGGACGGGCATCCCGGTCTCGAAGCTCATGGAAGGCGAGATGCAGAAGCTCCTTCGCCTCGAGGACGAGCTCCATCATCGGGTCGTCGGCCAGGACGAAGCGGTCCGCGCGGTGGCCGATGCGGTGATTCGCGCGCGCGCCGGCATCAAGGATCCCAAGCGCCCCATCGGTTCCTTCCTCTTCCTGGGCCCCACCGGCGTCGGCAAGACCGAGCTGGCGCGTGCGCTCGCGGCCACGTTATTCGACAACGAGGACAACATGGTCCGCCTGGACATGTCCGAGTACATGGAGAAGCACACGGTGGCGCGGCTCATCGGCGCACCGCCCGGGTATGTCGGTTACGAGGAAGGCGGCCAGCTCACCGAGGCCGTGCGACGCAAGCCGTATTCGGTGATTCTCCTCGACGAGATCGAGAAGGCGCACCCGGATGTCTTCAACGTGCTCCTCCAGGTCCTCGACGACGGGCGACTCACCGATGGTCAGGGCCGCACGGTGAACTTCAAGAACACCGTGATCATCATGACCTCGAACATCGGGAGCCAGCTCATCCTCGAGATGCGCGGGGCCGACGAGCGGACCTACCAGCGGATGCGTGAGCAGGTGCTGGAGGCGCTACGGCGCCAGTTCCGGCCCGAGTTCCTGAACCGCGTGGACGAGGTCGTGGTCTTCCGGGCCCTGACCGAGGCCGAGCTGGCGAAGATCGTCGACATCCAGCTGGACACGTTGCGCAAGCGCCTCGCCGAGCGGCGGATCACGCTGGAGGTCACCGAGGAGGCGCGGGCCTACCTGGCTCGCGTCGGCTACGACCCCGTCTTCGGCGCGCGCCCGCTCAAGCGCGTCATCCAGCGCGAGGTGGAGACGCCGGTGGCCCGACTCATCGTGGCCGGCAAGCTCACGGATGGCGGCAAGGTGCGCGTCGACGTGGTCGGCGACACGTTGCGGGTGGAGGCGAGCGACGCCACGGCGCGCGTGGGGCGAGCGGCATGAGGGCCTTCGAAAACACGGTGCGGTCCGAGCTGTCCTGGCTGTTGCGCGCGGGCGTGCCGCCGCGCGGTCTGCGGATCAGCGTGCGCGAGCTGGTCGTCGCGCACATCACGCATGAGCCCACCGGCCCCCGGGACGTCGAGGACGCCGTCGAGGCGGCGGTGCGCGCGGCATGCCGTCTCGTGCGGGAGCTCGACGCGCCCGACGAGATCGTCGAAATGGTCTGCCGCGCGGCGCTGGAAGCCGTGCGCGGGCACGGGGGAGAGAGCGCGCGCTTTCTCGGCGGCGCGACGAGTGCAGCATCGGACGTGGTCGACGAGATGGCGCGCGAGCACGCCGAGGAGCCGATCTGGTCCTGGCTGTCGCGCCGCCTCGAGCGCTGGTAAGGCGCCCAGGGAGACACCATGCGGCGATGGCAGGTGTGGTTCTTCCGCAGGCCCGTCCAGATGGTGTTCTGGATCGTTGTCATCGCTGCGGCCTGGTTTCTCGTGTCGTCGACGAGGGAGCACGCGCGGTGGTCGACGTGGTGGAGGTCGGTCACGCGCCCCGAGCCCGCGCTCGTCGCGCCGCGGGACGGGCGGTCGGCCCCGCCCGAAGGCTGGACGCCGGTGGCCAGGGCCGCGATGCCCGCGGTGGTCAACATCGCGTCGGCCAGGACGGTGCGGGGCCCGGCCGGGCCGGCGACGCCGTTCTTCTCGGATCCGTTCTTCCGCTTCTTCTTCGGCCCCGAGCGGGCGCCGCGGCGCGAGCGCAGCCTGGGCTCGGGCGTCATCGTGACGCGCGATGGCTACGTCCTCACGAACAACCACGTCGTCGAGGGCGCGCAGGACATCAGGGTGACGCTGGGCGACCGGCGCGAGTTCACGGCCAGGCTCGTCGGCGCGGACTCGAAGACCGACATCGCCGTCCTCAAGCTGCCGGCCGGGAGCTTCAGCATCATCCCGCTGGGTGACTCCAAGCGGGTGGACGTTGCCGAGGTCGTGCTCGCGATCGGCAATCCGTTCGGCCTCTCGCAGACCGTGACGATGGGCATCGTCAGTGCGGTGGGGCGCGCCAACCTCGGCATCGCGGACTACGAGGATTTCATCCAGACGGACGCCGCGATCAATCCCGGGAACTCGGGCGGCGCGCTCGTCAACGCCCGCGGCGAGCTGATCGGCATCAACACCGCGATCTTCTCGCAGAACGGCGGATACATGGGCATCGGGTTCGCCGTGCCGGTCAACATGGGCCGCCAGGTGATGGAGCAGATCATCAAGCGCGGCCGTTTGACCCGCGGTTACCTCGGACTGACCGTGCAAGACCTGACGCCCGCCGTCGCCCGCGGGCTCGGGCTCTCGGAAGCCCGCGGGGTCCTCGTCGCGGACGTCAGCCCGGACGGGCCGGCGGCGGCCGCTGGCATCAGGCGGGGCGACGTGATCACCGCCGTCGACGGCAAGCCCGTGGACGACGTCGGCCACTTCCGCAACCTGGTCGCCGACACTCCGCCCGGGACCCGCGTGCGGCTGACCGTCAAGCGCGACGGGCGCGAGGAGCCGATCGAGGTCGCGGTGGGTGAGCTGCCCGATCGCACGCCCACGGCGGCTGCGGCGGGAGCACGAGGACGGCCGGACGCCGCCGGCCTTTCGGTCGCCGATGTCACACCCGAGCTCGTCCGGCGGCTGGGGCTGCCCTCCGGGATCCACGGCGTCGTGGTCACCGAAGTGTCGCCGACCGGCCGCGCCGCGGAGGCGGGCCTTCGTGCGGGCGACGTCATTCAGGAGGTGAACCGGCGGCCGGTGCGCTCGGCTCAGGACTTCACGCGAGCCCTCACCGAGGCCGCGGACCGGGATCTGGTCCTGCTCGTCAACCGTGCGGGAACGACGGCCTACGTCGTCATCGATCGAGCAGCATAGCGAGAGGGAGGGTAGCAATGGGCTTCGCCGATATCCTGTGGCTGTTCTTCATGATTTCCGCGCTGCAGCCGATCCTCCGGCAGAAGATGCTCGAGGCCAGCCGGCTGCGGGTGCTGCATCGCTTCGAGCGCGCGCGCAAGAGCCGGGCGATTGCGCTGG
The DNA here is from genome assembly GCA_001917585.1 of Candidatus Rokubacteria bacterium 13_1_40CM_68_15. Lineage (GTDB taxonomy): Bacteria > Methylomirabilota > Methylomirabilia > Rokubacteriales > CSP1-6 > 40CM-68-15. The sequence goes on along the minus strand of MNEG01000158.1, from coordinate 3,922 downwards.
TGCACCGCCAGGAAACGATGAGCATCCTCGGATTCCCGCTGATGCGCTACATCGACGTGAACGATTCCGAAGAAATCCTGCGCGCGATCAAGCTGACCGATCCCGACTGGCCGATCGATCTGATCATCCACACGCCGGGCGGTCTGGTCCTGGCCGCGGGGCAGATCGCTCACGCCCTCAAGCGTCACCGGGCGAAGGTCACCGTCTTCGTACCGCACTACGCGATGTCCGGAGGAACGCTGATCGCGCTGGCGGCGGACGAGATCGTGATGGACCCGAACGCCGTGTTGGGCCCCGTGGATCCTCAGCTCGGCCAGTCCCCGGCGGCCTCCGTCCTGACCGTGCTGGACCGCAAGAAGCCCGAGGACATCGACGATCAGACGCTCATCCTGGCCGACGTTTCTCGCAAGGCGATCGCGCAGGTCAAGCGGACGGTCCAGGATCTCCTCTCGGAGCGGATGTCCCCGGAGCAGGCCGCGTCGCTGGCCGAGAAGCTGACGACCGGCACCTGGACGCACGACTATGGGATCATGGCGGAGGAGGCCAAGTCCCTCGGGCTGCCCATCAGCACGGAGATGCCACAGGACGTGTACGACTTCATGAGCCTGTTCCCCCAGCCGACGCGCACACGGCCGGCCGTCGAGTACGTGCCGGCACCGTACCGGACGCCTCAGGGCCGAGGGTGATGCAGGGTCCGTGCGAACCCGCCACCCTGGCTGGCACGCTCGACGACCTGGCCGGTCGGGGCTTCACGGAACATTTCGTGCTGAGGAACGGACGACTCCGCGGACTGGATACGGGGAAGAACTTTGCCGCGGACCAGGTCGTGATCTCGGAGCACTATCGCTTCGAAGGCGTGTCGGATCCCGACGACATGGCCATCCTCTATGCCATCGAAACTCGGAGTGGCATCCGTGGAACGCTGACCGACGCCTTCGGTGTCTACTCCGACCCGATGATCGCCGTCTTCATCGAGGACGTCCAAGACTCGCATCGCTTCGCTCGATCGGGCACTCTTAAGGAGCAGTGAGGGAGGACTCACGGATGAGTATTCAGTCGGTCAATCCAGCCACCGGCGACGTCATCGAGACGTACAAAGAAACCTCCCCGCAGGAGATCGAGCGCGTCCTCGCCACGACGCAGGCGGCGTTTGCCGAATGGCGGCGGACTCCGTTCGCCACCCGGGCGCGGCACATGCGCAACGCGGCCGAGATGCTGAAGAAGCGACGAGCCGACTACGCGCGCCTGATGACGCTCGAGATGGGCAAGCCGATCGTCCAGGCCGAGGCCGAAGTAGACAAGTGCGCCTGGGCCTGCGAGTTCTTCGCCGAGCATGCCGAAGCGCTCCTGGCCGAGCAGCCGCGTGAGACCGATGCCTCGCGGAGCTACGTCCGCTTCGATCCGCTGGGGACCGTGCTGGCCGTGATGCCCTGGAACTTCCCTTTCTGGCAGGTCTTTCGCTTCGCGGCGCCCGCGCTCATGGCCGGGAACGCGGGCGTTCTCAAGCATGCCTCGAACGTGCCGGGCTGTGCGCTCGCGATCGAGAGCGTCTTCCGCGACGCTGGCTTTCCGCGTGGCCTGTTCGCGACCGTGCTGATCGGATCGTCGGCGGTGACCGGGCTCATCGCCGATCGCCGCATCGTCGCCGCGACATTGACGGGGAGCGATCGCGCCGGGAGCACGGTGGCCGAGCACGCCGGTCGGGCGCTGAAGAAGACGGTGCTCGAGCTCGGCGGCAGCGATCCGTTCATCGTTCTCGCCGACGCCGATCTGGCCACGACCGCGAAGATGGCGGCCGAGGCGCGGCTGGTCAACAGCGGCCAGAGCTGCATCGCGGCCAAGCGCTTCATCGTCGTCGAGGCCGTGGCCGATCAGTTCATCCCGCGGTTCGTGGAGGAGCTCCGCGCTCGCCGCGTCGGCGATCCGCTGGCCCGCGACACCCAGGTCGGGCCGCAGGCGCGCGTCGATCTGCGCGACGCGCTGCACCGGCAGGTCGAGGATTCAATCCGGCGCGGGGCCCGCCGGCTCCTCGGCGGCGAGATTCCGTCCGGCAAGGGGGCGTTCTATCCGCCGACGCTGCTCACCGATGTGTCCGAGGGCATGCCGGCCTTCGACGAGGAGACGTTCGGTCCGGTGGCCGCGGTGATCCGGGCCAAGGACGAAGCGGACGCGATCCGTCTGGCGAACAACTCGCAGTTCGGCCTGGGCGCATCCGTCTGGACGCAGGACCGCGCGCGGGCCGAGCGTATGGCCGCGCAGATCGAATCCGGCGTGGTCTTCGTGAACGGCATCGTGAAGTCGGATCCACGCCTGCCGTTCGGTGGGATCAAGCGCTCGGGGTACGGGCGCGAGCTGTCCGAATACGGCATCCGGGAGTTCGTGAACATCAAGACGGTCTGGATCGCGTAGCCGGTGAGAGCGTCCGACCTGATCGTCCGGTGTCTGGAAAACGAGGGCGTCCAGTACGTCTTCGGCCTGCCCGGCGAGGAGATCCTGGACATCCTCGATTCGCTGGCGGACTCGCGCATCCGGTTCGTCCTCACGCGCCACGAGCAGGGTGCCGCGTTCATGGCCGACGCCTACGGCCGGCTGACCGGGCGCGCGGGGGTATGCCTCTCGACGCTCGGACCCGGCGCGACAAATTTGGCGACCGGCGTCGCCGACGCGAACCTCGACCACGCGCCGCTCGTCGCCATCACCGGGCAGGCCGGCCGTGACCGCGTCCACAAGGAGTCGCATCAGTACATCGACATCGTCGAGCATCTGCGCCCGTTGACGAAGTGGAACACGCGGGTCGAGACGGGCGCGGTGGTGCCCGAGGTGATCCGCAAGGCGTTCAAGCTGGCCGAGTCGGAAAAACCCGGGGCCTGCCACGTGGAGGTCCCGGAGGACGTGGCGGAGGAGCCGGCCGATGGAGCGGCGCTCTCGGCCGAGCGGACCCGGAGGCCGTCGCCGGACCATTCGGCGCTCCGGACGGCGGCCCGCCTCATCGAGGCGGCGTCGTTCCCCCTGATCTTCGCCGGCAACGGCGTCATTCGCGGGCAGGCCTCGGATGAGCTCCGCGCGCTGGCCCGCGGCCACGGCATTCCCGTCGTGCACACGTTCATGGCCAAGGGCTCGATGCCCTACGACGACGATCTCTGCCTGCTGTCGGCCGGGCTCCAGGCGCGGGACTACGTCTCGTACGGCTTCGAGAAGGCCGACCTGATCATCGCCGTCGGGTACGATCCGGTCGAGTACGCGCCGAAGTTCTGGAACCCCGAGCGCAAGAAGCAGATCGTCCACATCGACTTCACGCCGGCCGAGGTCGACAGTTATTACCAGCCGGCGGTCGAGGTCGTGGCCGACGTCCGGGAAGCCCTCGAGCTCCTGAACGGGCTCGTCAAAGGACAGAAAGACCCGACGCCCTTTCGCGCGCTCCGCCGCCTGATCCTGGAGCAGCTGGAGGAGGGCGCCACCGACGACGGCTTCCCCGTGAAGCCCCAGCGCATCCTGCACGATCTGCGGGCCGCGATGGGCCGCGAGGACGTCCTCATCTCGGACGTCGGTACCCACAAGCTCTGGGTTGCGCGCACCTTCCCTGCGTACGAGCCGAACACCGTGCTGATCTCGAACGGGTACGCCGCGATGGGCTTTGCCCTGCCGGCCGCCATCGCGGCGAAGCTCGTCCATCCCGAGCGCAAGATCGTCGCCGTCTGCGGCGACGGCGGCTTTCTGATGAACTGCCAGGAGCTCGAGACGGCACGGCGCCTCGGGCTGGCCGTCGTCAGCGTCATCTTCCGTGACGACGCCTACAACCTGACGCAATGGAAGCAACAGACGCGCTTCGGGCGGGCGTCAGGGGTGAGCTTCTCCAATCCCGACTTCGTCGCACTGGCGCACGCCTTCGGCGCCAAAGGCTACCGCGTAGGCGCTGCGCGTG
>MNEG01000095.1 GCA_001917585.1 Candidatus Rokubacteria bacterium 13_1_40CM_68_15 | reverse complement strand
GTCCTCTGGGGCAGCGTCGAGATCTCGGCGAGCGTGTTGCCGACGGTGATCCGGAAGATCTCGCTCAGCGCGAGCGTGCCGATGGCGAAGTAGGCGCCGCGCAGCCGGAACGCCGCCCAGCCGATCAGCAGCGCGAAGCCGACGGCCACCAGGGCGCCCGCGACCATGCCGATCACGACCGGCGTCCCCGCGATCCACAGCGTGCGGGTGACCAGCGCGCCAAGCCCGAAGAACGCCGCATGGCCCAGGTTCACCTGGCCCGCATAACCGGCGATGACGTTCCAGGACTGTGCCAGCGCGATCGACAGGAGCACGAGGAAGAGGAAGTTCAGGATGTCCTCGCGCCTCACGACGAGCGGGACGGCGGCCAGGGCGGCGACGATGACGAGCCCCGCCGCCGCCGGCCACGCGCGCATCACTTCGCGAAGAGTCCCTGCGGGCGCGCCACCAGCACGACGAGAAAGATGACGAGGCCGACCACCTCGCGGTAGGGACCGCCGAAGATCATCGCGCTGCACGCCTCGGCCACGCCGAGCATCAGGCCTCCGACGAACGTCCCCAGCATCGAGCCGAGCCCGGCCAGGACGACGACGATCAGCGCCTTCAACGTCCACTCGAGGCCGATGGACGGGCTGATCGAGTAGCCGACACTGACGAGCGTGCCGGCAGCGCCGGCCAGTGCCGTGCCGATGGCGAAGGCGAGGAGATACGCGCGCCGCACGTCGATGCCGGTCATCAGCGCGGCCTCCCAGTCGTCGGCCGTCGCGCGGATGGCGCGGCCCCAGCGCCAGCGACCGAGCAGGAGGTGGAGACCGCCGATGAGCACGAACGCGACCACGAGGCTGGCCAGCCTGACGATGGGCACGCTGACCCCGCCGACGTCGAGCACGCTGCCGGCGTAGGCCGTCGTGATCGACCGCTCATCGGCCGTCCAGAGCTGAACGGCCGCCGCGTGAAGCGCCAGGCCGAGCCCGAAGCCGATCAGGAGCGAGTTCTTGATGCGCGTCTCTTCGTGGTAGCGCACGACCCAGCCGAAGAGTCCCCAGTACAGCAGCGCTCCGCCGGCGAGCGCGACGGGGATGACGACGACGAGGGCGGCGAAGGGATCGACACCGCCGAGCGCGAAGAGCCAGAACGCGCCGTAGCCGCCCAGCATGATCAGCTCACCGTGGGCGACGTTGAGGACCTTCATCACGCCGAAGATGAGGGAGAGGCCGGCGGCGGCGAGACCGTAGAGCCCACCGATCAGCACGCCGAGCACGAGCTGCTGGAGCACGATCGTCATGGCGGGCCGGACGTGATCGCGCCGGCGATCATCGGCGAAGCGCGAGCGGACCGAGATACGCGCGCTTGACGTGCGGGTCGTCCATCAGCGCCGCGCCCGTGCCTTCGCCGGCCATGCGGCCCGACTCGAGGATGTAGCCGCGATGAGCGAGCGCGAGCGCGGCGTGGACGTTCTGCTCGACGAGGAGGATGGACACGCCGCGCCGGTTGATCTCGCCGAGCACGCCCAGGATCGACTCCACGATGCGCGGGGCCAGCCCGAGCGACGGCTCGTCGAGGATGAGGAGGCGGGGGGCCGCCATCAAGGCGCGGCCGACGGCGACCATCTGCTGCTGGCCTCCGGACAGCGAGCGCACGAGCTGGCGGCGGCGCTCGCGCAGGACGGGGAAGATCGCGTAGACCTCCTCGAGCCGCTGCGGGCGCGCCGCTCGAGCGTGGGGTGCGAACGCGCCGAGGTCGAGATGCTCCTCGACCGTCATCGTCGCGAAGAGCCGGCGGCCTTCGGGGACCACGGCGATGCCGCGCTCGACGATCCGGTGCGCGGCCACTTTGGCGAGCGATGCCCCGTCCCAGAGGATCCGCCCGGCGCGCGGCCGCAGCAGGCCGGCGATGCAGCGAATCAGCGTCGTCTTGCCGGCGCCGTTGGGTCCGAGCAGCGCGACGATCTCGCCGGCCCGGATCTCCAGCGTGACGCCCGAGAGCGCGCGGAACAGTCCGTACGAGGCCTCGACGTTATCGACCTGCAGCATGGCCGAGGTAGACCTCGACGACCGTGGGGTCGGCGGCGACGGTGTCGGGCCGGCCCTCGGCGATCTTCTCGCCGGCGCTCAGCACGATGATCCGCTGGGAGAGGGCCATCAAGGCCCAGACGATGTGCTCGACCATCAGCAACGTCACACCCTCCGACTGCAGCCGCCTTATCAGCGCCATCGCCGTCTCGGTCTCGGCGGGATTGAGCCCGGCCATGAGCTCGTCGAGCAGCAGGAGGTGAGGGGAGGTGGCGAGCGCGCGGGCCAGCTCGAGGCGCTTCTTGTCCATCAACGTCAGCTCGGCGGCGCGGCGCGGCGCCTTGCCCTCGAGCCCCACCAGTGCCAGCAGGCTCTCGGCCTCACCGGCCACCTGACGCTTCCCGCGCCCACGGCCGTACAGAAGACCGACGCGCACGTTGTCGAGCGCGGTGAGTCCCGGGAACGGCCGTACGAGCTGAAACGTACGCGCGATGCCGGCGCCGCACACGCGGTGCGGCTTCCAGCCGGTGATCTCGTGGCCCTGGAGGCGAATGGAGCCGGCGTCCGGGCTGAGCGCCCCCGTGATCAGGTTGAAGAGCGTTGTCTTCCCCGATCCGTTGGGCCCCATCACACCGATCAGCTCGCCCTCCCCCACGTTGAAGGAGACCTCGCTGACGGCCCGGACGCCGCCGAAAGACTTGGTGACGCGCTCGACTTCGAGGAGCGTCACCTCTTGGCGAACGGAGGTGCCGGATATCCCAGCGGCGCGGTGGCCGCGTCCTTCGGGAAGACCAGCTCCTGCTTGCCGTTCAGCCACTGCACGAAGACGGCGTTGACGATGCCGGTGCCGTCGGGCCGGAACTTCACCGGGCCGATGACCGTCGTCATGTCGGTCGCTGCGATCGCGTCGCGGATCTTGTCCCGGTCGAGCGAGCCCGCGCGGCCGAGCGCCGCGGCCAGGATCTGAACGCACGCGTAGGCAGGCCCGGCGATCGGATCGGCCGGTCGGCCGATCTTCTTCATGTGCGCCTCGTTCAGCTCGCTCACACCCGGCGCCTTCACGCCGTTGTGCCAGCCGGGAGCGAGGATCACGTAGTCGCCGTCCTTCCCGAGGTTCTTCGACCAGATCGGCGGGTCGGGCGCTCGGATGAGCAGCGTCATCTTGGGATTGAGCCCGAGCTCCTTCATCTGCTTGACGATCGTCATGCCGTCGGGCGGGGTCGGCAGCCCGAGCACCAGATCGGCGCCGGCGCCCTTGGCCTTCAAGATGAGGTCGGAGAAATCCTTGGCGCCCGGCGCGTATTCACCGACCATCGCCACCTGGTAGCCCGCCTGCCTGGCGGCCTCGGTCCAGGCCGTGGCCATCTCGCGGCCCCAGTCGGTCTTTTCCTGGAAGATGGCGGCAGCCTTCGGCCGATCGCCGGCCGGGATCGAGTTCAAGAGATCGACCGTGTACTGCTTGATGTCGGGCGATTTCCAGAAGGGCGAGAAGAGATACCGGAACCCCTGCTCGTGGACCCTGTGGAGGGCGAAGGCCACGCCGAGGTACGGCGTCTTGTTCTTCTCGGCGACGGAGGCGGCCGCCGCGTGCAGGTCGGAGCCGAAGCCGCCCAGGTAGGTGACCACGCCCTGCGCGGCGAGCGTTTCCATCCGGCTGACGGTCTTCGTCGCGTCCGACTCGTCGTCGAGAATCGTCACCTCGAGCGGCATTTTCTTGCCGCCCACGGTCACGCCGCCGGCCGCGTTGATGTGCTCGACGGCGATCTCGTAGCCCGCCCGAACCTGCGCCCCGCCGGCGCCGTAACGCCCGGTGAGTGGCACGACCGCGCCCACCTTGACGGGCTGAGCCGCGACCAGCCCGGGCCAGCCGACGAGCGCGGCCAGCACGCCGAGGCTCAGCAATCTCCATGGATGCTTCATCATGATGCCCTCCTTCTCGACGCTATATTAATGATGCGCCCCGGCCGAAGAAACCACCTTTGGGCCGTGCGTGCGCGTGCCAGTGGTCCGGGATGTTGCGCATGTGGTCGTCCACCCAGTACTCGCCGATCCGGGCCGTCGCCACCTCACGCAACCGGGCCTGCATGTGGGCGACGTGGTCGGCCGGCGGCTCGGTGCCGTGCCAGCGCCAGACGACCATCGGCACCGCGCAGATCTCACACTCGGCGATCCAGCACACGTCGTCTTCGTGGAACCACGGCGTGATGTGCTCGGCGCGGCACAGCGGGCACCGGTCGGCGCGGAGCAAGCTGCTCAGGGGCGCCGGACTCGAACGCGGTAGGCTTGGATCAGCGCAGGAAGGAGCCGGCGCACCGACGCATCATATCGTACGCACGGATCCCGAGCTCGAGCGGACCGGCTAGAAGATGGCTTGCCGCGACGGGATCAGCGTGGCGAGCGTGGGCGCGCGCGCTCGTGGTCGCGCGCGACATCCAGCATCACGATCGCCCATCCCAGCGCGCGGAGCTGGCTGTCGATCTCCTGACGCCGGCGATCGCTGGCTCGCCGGCGGTCGGGCTGGTGCGCTGCCCCGGGCCGCCGCCGGTCGCCGTTGCGACGGTCCAGGACCACCTCGAGCGTCTCGTTTCCGGCGAACATCCGCTTGAGGTACTCGTAGATGTGAGGGTGATCCCGCGCCACCACGAGCAGCTGGCGGCGGACCTTTCCGGTCCCCGGGGAGCTCCCGTTCGGCTGGAAGAAGCGCGCCAGCGGGGCGAGCGTCCCGCTTCCGCAGGCTGGACAGCTGCCCGGGCCCAGCTCGAAGCAGGAATCGCAGTCGAGGCAGATCGCCAGACGACGAAACGGGAAATGGAGCAGAGGGGCTTTTCGGGCAGGGCGGACCGTCTTCACGGTGTCGATCCATTGCTAGTGAGATGCCAAACCGGACGACCGCTCGGTGGCGATTTTTCGCGGGATCGGAGGGGCCCTGGCCGCTATCAGGGCCACTCCGGCATCCGCGGGCGACAAACTGGCTAGGCGGCGTAGATCTTGGTCATCTCCCCGGCCGCCCACGCGACGGCGTCCTCTGGCCGCATTCCCTGGATCGCCTTGGCGAACATGTCCACCATGATGTACTTCGACAACGCTTCGGTGGCTCTTCGTCCGGGGGGCCCGGCATAGCCGACCTGACGGGCGTTCAGCAGCGTCTCTGGGAACACGGCGGTCCTGGGATCCTTGCGCCACAGCGGGGGGTCGCCGTACGCGCGCGTGGCCGGGATGCCGAACGTGTCCATCGTCTCGAAGTACCGGTCGAACTGCGCGCGGTCCATGTAATAGCGGACGAAGTCCTTGGCCACCTTCGGGTTCTTGCCGTACTTCATCACGCACGAGTTCCAGCACGGCAGCCAGTAGAAGCGTCCGGCCGGCCCCGGCGGGTAGTGTCCGTGGTTCGTGCCCTTGTACACGTCGGGGAACTTCTGGCGTGCGGCGATGTAGATGCTTGGGGCGTTGCCAGTGAGCGAGATCTCCTGTGAGAGGAAGGCCCGGTTGTTCGTGCTGTCGTCCCAGGCCAGGCCGCCCTCGTCGAAGCAATCCTTCCAGACCGCCAGGGTGAGCTTCACGGCCTCCACGGTGTTCTTGCTGTTGAGCGCGACGGTCCGGCCATCCTTCTGGACCTCGAGCCCGCCCCACATCCACACGATCGGATATGCCCACGCGTTCGGGTCGTTGATCGAATGCCCGAAGGCCTGGCCGAATGGCTTGCCCTTGGCCTTGAACGCACGGCCGACCTTCCTGAACTCGTCCCAGGTCTTCGGATACTCGAAGCCGGCTTCCTTGAACCAGTCCTCGCGGTACGTCACCGCCCACGAGACGATGAACTGCGGCACGCCGATCCAGCGGCCATTGGCGAAGCAGTTCACCTTGGCGTAGTCGTGCCAGCCGCTCTGCTTGCTGCCGATCTCCTCGGCCACGTCGCTCACGTCCACCATGGCGCTCTCGTAGAGGTGGGCATGGTTGTTGGCCAGGACCATGATGTCGGGCCCGGAGCCGCTCTGAATGGCGGCCGTCGCCCGGGCCTGCAGGTCGTTCTGGTTGATGCGCTCGATCTTCACGTCGACGCCCGCCTGCTTGCCGAACTCGCGTGCCTGGGCTTCGAAGACCGCGTCGGCCGCGGGCACGAAGTGCGACCACTGCAGGAAATGGAGTGACGTGCCCTGGGCGAACGCGGGCGCGCGCCCGGCAGCCAGAATTCCGGCGACGCCGGACAGCTTGAGGAACTCGCGACGAAGGACGGGATTCGCGGTCATGGAGGCCTCCTGGCTGCTCCATTAACATCGGCGCCGGGCGAGAGCAAGCGCGCTGGCGGGCGGCGGCGACCGCACGGATACGATCGCCGCCGAAACGTCAGCGCGCCGTCGGGGCAGAGTCGGGCGTCGTGATGACGCCGGGCTGGCCCGGCTGCCGCGGCAGACCGGTGACAGGATCGATCGTCGACGGCGTCCCCGTGCGCGGATCGATCGTCAAGAGCGGCTGCCCTGTTCGCGCGTCGATACCCGACGGCGGCGCCGGCGGCACCGGGGGAGTCATCGATGGGCTGGTCGATGAAAAGTCGTTGCTCGGGAGCTGCGAGCCGGGTAGTCTCGTGCCCGCTGCCGGGAGCGCGCTGCCGGCACCACCAGCGCTGATGCCGCCGGGTCCACTGAGCGTGCCGGGTCCACTGAGCGTGCTATCGGACGTACCCGTGCCGCCTGACCCGATCGCGCCACCGCCAGTTCCGACGCCTGCGCCGCCCGTTCCCACACCTGCACCGCCGGCTGCCCCGGCCCCACCGAGTCCGCGAACCTGAGCGAACGCTGGCCCGGCGGCGAGCGTCGTGACGGCGATGACGATCGCTGCTCGTTGCAATCTCTTCATTGGAAACCTCCTCGAAACTACGGTCAGTGGTACTCGAGCAAGGAGAGTACCGGTCGAGTATCATTGGCGCCACTTCTCCGCCTTACGAGGGATGCATGACGCAGATCAGCCAGTCCGTCAGCCTCGATCGTCAGGGCCGCGTGGCGGTGGTGACGGTGAACAACCCACCCGTCAACGCCCTCAGTCATCACGTCCGTCAGGGCCTGCGCGACGCCATCGCTCAGGCCGCCGGCGATTCCGGAGCTGCCGCCATCGTCATCGCGTGCGCCGGACGCACGTTCATCGCCGGTGCCGACATCACCGAGTTCGGCAAGCCGCCGCAGGAGCCGACGCTTTCCCAGGTGCAGGACGTCATCGAGCGCAGCCCGAAGCCGGTCGTGGCCGCCATTCACGGCACCGCGCTCGGCGGTGGCCTCGAGGTGGCGATGACCTGTCACTGGCGCGTCGGCGTGAAGACGGCACGGCTCGGCCAGCCCGAGGTCAAGCTCGGTCTCATCCCGGGCGCCGGCGGGACCCAGCGCCTGCCGCGTCTCGTCGGCGTCGACAGGGCGCTGTCGATGATCGTCGGCGGCGATCCCATCGGTGGCGAGGAGGCGAAGCGGCTCGGACTCGTGGACGAGATCATCGATGGCGATCTCACGGCCGGTGCCATCGCCTTCGCCGAGCGCGTGGTGACTGAGAAGCGGCCGCTGCGCAAGGTGCGTGATCTCGACGACAAGGTCGGCGCCGCCCGTGGCAAGCCCGAGATCTTCAGCGAGTTCCGCAAGTCGGTGGCGCGCCAGACGCGCGGCTTCAAAGCGCCCGAGGCGTGCATCCGGGCGGTGGAGGCGGCGGTGAGCCTGCCCTTCGAGCAGGGCCTGGCGCGTGAGCGCGAGCTCTTCCTGGAGACGTTGAGCTCGCCGGAGTCCAAGGCCCAGCGCTACTTCTTCTTCGCCGAGCGCGAGGCGGCCAAGATTCCCGACGTGCCGGCGGAGACGCCGGCGGCGGAGATCCGCAAGGCCGCCGTGATCGGCGCCGGCACCATGGGCGGCGGTATCGCCATGAACTTCGCCAACGTCGGGATCCCCGTGACGGTGGTCGAGATCGCCAAGGACGCGCTCGATCGTGGCCTCGGCGTGGTGCGGAAGAACTACGAGGCGACGGCGGCCAAGGGCCGGCTCACGAAGGACGACGTCGAGAAGCGCATGGGCCTGATCCAGGGCACGACCGATTTCAATGCCGTCGCCGACGCCGACCTCGTCATCGAGGCGGTCTTCGAGGAGATGGCCATCAAGAAGGACGTCTTCGCCAGGCTCGACAAGGTGGCCAAGGCGAACGCCGTGCTCGCCACCAACACCTCCACGCTCGACGTCAACGAGATCGCCTCGGCGACGCGGCGGCCCGAGAGCGTGGTCGGCATGCACTTCTTCAGCCCCGCCAACGTCATGCGCCTGCTCGAAGTCGTGCGCGGAGAGAAATCGGCGAAGCCCGCGATCGCCACGGCGATGGCCATCGGGCGAAAGATCAACAAGGTCCCGGTTCTGGTCGGCGTCTGCCACGGGTTCGTCGGCAACCGCATGCTCCACCAGCGCGCCAAGCAGGCGGAGCGCCTGCTGCTGGAGGGCGCGTCGCCGCAGCAGGTGGACAAGGTGCTGACGGACTTCGGTTTGCCCATGGGACCGTTCGCCATGGGCGACCTCGCTGGACTCGACGTCGGCTGGCGCATCCGAAAAGGTCGTGGCGAGCGCGCGGCCGTCGCCGACCGTCTCTGCGAGAAGGGACGCTTCGGTCAAAAGACCGGCAGCGGCTTCTACAAGTACGAAGGCGGCGATCGCACACCCAGGCCAGATCCCGAGGTCGAGCGCATCATCCAGGAGGTTTCCCGGGAAGCGGGCGTGCAGCGCCGCCAGATCACGGACGAGGAGATCCGCGAGCGCCTGCTCTATCCGATGGTCAACGAGGGCGCCAAGATCCTCGAGGAGGGCCGGGCGATCCGCGCGAGCGATATCGACGTCATCTGGGTGTACGGCTACGGCTGGCCGATCTACCGGGGTGGCCCAATGTTCTGGGCCGACCAGATCGGGCTCAAGACGATCCGTGACCGACTGCTGGGGCTGCAGAAGCAGACCGGCGATGATTTCTGGCGGCCCGCGCCACTGCTGAACAAGCTCGCCGACCAGGGCAGGGGCTTTCTCGACAAGTAAGCGGAGAACGACGCCATGGAGTACCGGATCATCTCGGCCGACGACCACATCGACCTCCAGTGGCTGCCGAAGGATCTCTGGCAGACGCGAGTGCCGGCGCGGTGGCGCGAGCGCGCACCGAAGGTCGTGGACACGCCGGACGGGCCGTACTGGGTGTGCGGCAGCGATCGCTGGGATCCATGGGGCGGTCGCAAAGGCGCCGCGGGTGCCCAGGGCGGCCGTCGGACCGCCATCGAGCGCGGCGGTGTGCTCGAGCCCGGCGTTCTCCGTCCGACGACCACCGAGCTTCGCCTCGCCGATATGGATCGCGACGGCATCGACGCGACCGTGATGTACGGGCCGATCGTGCCGCTGCTGATCTCCGATCCCGAGCTGCGCAAGGTCTGCTATCGCGCGTACAACGACTGGCTCGCCCAGTTCTGCGCGACGGCGCCCGAACGCCTCGTCGGTGTCGGCCTGATTCCCATCGACGATCCGACGAGCGCCGCCGAGGAAGTCCGGAACCTCCAGAAGATCGGCCTGCGCACCGGCATGTTCCTGGCCGCGCGCGTCGAGCTGCCGTTGTGGGACGACGCGTGGGAGCCGTTCTGGGAAGCGGCGGCCGAGACGGGAATTCCCATCGGATTTCATCTCGGCGGCGGACTGCGCACGGTGACCTTCAGCGGGCCCAAGGCCACGAACGCGGGGAACATGGGCGTACGCGTCTCGTGCTCGACGCTGCAGATGGACGAGCCGCTCGCCGCCGTCATCTTCTCGGGTGCGCTGGAGCGGCATCCGTCGTTGAGGGTCGTGCTCGCCGAGACCGGAATCGGATGGCTGCCCTACATGCTCGAGCGCATGGACGACACGTATCGCAAGTTTCTCGATGCCGAGGACTACTGGCGAACGCACGGTGGCCTCGCGCTCACGATGTCACCGACCTCGTACTGCCGGCGTCAGGTGTGGGCGACCTTCCAGACCGATCACGCCGGCTTGCGCATGCTCGACGCACTCGGCGACGATCGCGTGATGTGGGCCTCCGATTATCCGCACGCCGATGCCACGTGGCCGGAGTCGCAAAAAGCGATCGACGACAATTTCAAGAACGTGCCGCACGGCTCGCGTCGCCGCATCCTGTGCGACAACGCGCGGCAGCTCTACGGGCTCTGACGTGCCAAGCAGGCGCCGCCGCCCAGGTCCAGCTTGTCACGCAGTGTGTCCAGCGCGTGACGTCGCGTCCCGGCTGGCACGACCTCGCCACTGACCGGTAACTGACCGAAAACCTGCGCCGAACCCCCTCAACAGGGGGCCTGGCATCCCGGTTGCCTCGTCACCCCCGTGCTGCGTCCCGCGTCTGTCCGGACACTGTTCAGGAATGCGGGACACGGAGGAGACGTCGTGAACGACACAGCAACGCTGGGCCTGAGATGTGTTGCGGAGGATGACGGTCAACCGTCCGTCCTCACGCGCCATTTGCTCGGCTTCGCCATGCTGCTGCTCACGCTGGTTCCGGGGTACATGCTCACGCGCCCCGGGGGCGTGCCGACGCTGACGTCGGAAGCGGAGGCGGATACGGAGGCGATGGCGGTGTCGGCGGCGGTGGCCGAGGAATCCGATGAGGAGCCGGCGGAGCCGGCGGAAGAGTCGAAGCCACGACTGGCCATGGCGGACATCCACGCGCACATCAAGCAGGTCGCGCTCCGCCACGGCATCTCGCCGCTGCTGGTCGCGGCGATCATCGAGGCCGAGTCCGAGTTCAACCCGCGAGCGGTGTCGCGCAAGGGCGCCCGCGGTCTCATGCAGCTCATGCCGGCGACGGCGTCCAGTCTCGCCGTGCACGATTCGTTCGATCCCTACGAGAACATCGACGGCGGCGTGCGCCACCTGCGCCGGCTGCTGGACCGCTTCCACGGCAACATCCCCCTCGCGGTCGCGGCGTACAACGCGGGGGAGCAGACGGTCATCAATTATCATGGGGTCCCGCCGTACCGCGAGACCCGCCGCTACGTCGCGAAGATCCTTCGCCGGATCAATTACCGGGGAGTGGCCGTCATCTATGGTTCCTCGAACCGTCGTGTCGTCACGACGGAATCGACCATGAAGCCCCAGATCCGTCCCGCGGTCTACGTGGCCCCGACTCGCTCGGAGCCTCGCCGCGAGGCGGAGCCGCCTCGCCGCGAGATGGTGGGACCGGAGGCTCGCCGCGAGATGCTGGGACCCTGGGCGCCGGCGCCGATGATTCGATCGGTGACGGTCCCGCGGGCGGGTGCGGTCGTGAGCGGCGCGCCGACGGAGAGCCCGTAGTCAAGGAGAGCGCGAAATGCTCGATTCGGTGATCGACGCACTGCCCGACTCCTGGCACGACCTGGCCGAGATGGCGGCCCTGCCCATCGCCTGGATCCCGCGGCTGCAGCACACGCTGGTCACGTTCTTCTTCGAGTCGGCATCGCCGTGGTCGGCCGCGGCCAAGTGTGTGTTCCTCCTCTTCCCCGTGCTCCTGGCGCTGGCCGGCATCTGGTGCACGCAGCTGTCCATCTACACGCTGCCCTTCAGGGCGGCGCGGACGCGCTTCGGCTCGCTGCTCCTCCTGGCCTGGTGGGACGCCGGCCGCGTCGTGTGGATGTACTGGGTGGGCATCGTGCGGCTGAGCGGCGTGGCCGTGGGCTGGACGCTGGCCATGAGCTACCTCAGCCTGCGACTCGTGGCCGGGTTCCTGCGCGAGACGGTCACCGTGCCGTTCACGATGACCCGGAGCGTGACCCAGCGCTACTTCCGACCCGGGGTGCCGTGGGTCGCCTTCATGACGTTGATCGTCTGGTGCCTGCTCGAGGCCGGCGTGCTCGCGTACGCGGCGCGGTCGACGATGACGGGCGTGATCGCCGGCGTGCTCGGCCCCGAGGATGTCGGCCGGTTCGCCGCGCCGATCCTGTACGTCTTCCTGTTCGTCCTCGTCGCGGGAAGCTTCGCGTGCCTGCAGTCGTTCGTGAACGCCGTCCGCCGGCGCGAGATGAAGTTCCTGGCCCAGATGGCCCTCATCCAGGTGTTCGTGATGTTCTTCGAGGCGATGTTCTTCTACCGGGAGGTCGTCCGGGCCATGGCGCCGTGGCTGATGGAGCAGGCGGGGATCAAGCTCAGCCTGACCATGACGTTGCTCCTCGCCGCGTTCGGCTGGATCGGCGTGCGGGCGGCCACCTGGTTCCTCTTCGCCCAGTACGGAACGCCCACGCTGCTGGCCTTCATCGCGCGCGAGCCGGTGGCGGCGCCGGAGTACGGCGCTCCGGACCGGGCGGGACTGCTGGCGCGGTGGCGGCCGGCCCTCGAGGACTTCCGGCGTGACATCGACTGGCTCCACGACAAGA